>JAYGEV010000533.1:0-7858 GCA_046582225.1 Pseudomonadales bacterium | reverse complement strand
GGTTGGTGTACTTCTTGGCGATGGAGATCACCAGTCGGAGGTTGGCCTCGACCATGTCCTTCTTCGCGCGTCGGGCTTTGGCTTCTCCAAGCGAGATGCGGCGGTTGATGTCCTTGATCTCGACAACGGTCAGCCCGGTTTCCTTTGACAGCACCTTGAGCTTCTTCTGGGCCCGGATGATCTCGTCTTTTTGCGCCTCGAGTGCGCGCGAGTAATCTTTCTTCGCCTTGATGTGCTTGTTCACCCAGGCAATGCTGGTCTCAGAACCAACGTACTCCTTGCGAAAATCCTGGCGTGGCATGCGCGCCTGGCGCACGCAGATGTTCATGATGATCCGCTCCTGACGGCGCAGGCGGAACAGCGCCATGCGCGGCATGTCCACCAACTCATCGAAATGTCGCGGCACCAGCTTGAACGGCGAGAACACCACCCCGAGCTTTACCAGCTGCGCCTTACCTTCTTTGGTGGTACGGCCAGTTTCCTTCAGCACCTTGTGGGTCTTGTTGTAGGTGCGCTTGAGGAGGGTGAATCGCCGCTTCGCCTCAATCGGATCCGGTCCCTTGTCCTCTTCATCATCGTCATCGTCTTTCTTTTGCGGCTGGGTCCCGGGTTGTACCTGGGCGGCCTGCGGTACGTGGTCGGTGGGATCCAGATAGCCAACCAGCATGTCCGACAGACGACCTTCACCGGTGGCCAGCGCGTAGGTCTCCAGGAGGTAATCTACCGGCCCGGGGAAGTAGGATACAGCCGTGAGCATGTCGCGAATGCCCTCTTCGATGCGTTTGGCGATCGCGATCTCACCTTCTCGGGTCAGCAACTCCACCGTGCCCATTTCACGCATGTACATGCGGACCGGATCAGTGGTGCGACCTACTTCGGTTTCCACAGCAGCCAGCGCCGCAGCGGCTTCCTCGGCGGCCACCTCATCGGCGGTATTTTCTTCGCTGGTGAGCAACTCATCGGCATCCGGTGCGTGTTCGTACACCGTGATGCCCATGTCATTGATCATTCGAATGATGTCTTCGATCTGATCGGGATCGGAGATATCGTCAGGGAGGTGGTCGTTCACCTCCGAGTAAGTGATGTAGCCTTGCTCTTTGCCTTTTGCAATGAGCTCTTTCAATCGAGATTGCTGCTTTTGGGTCTGTGTACTCATGACACCTCATTCGTGAAACATATTCCGGCGTGCACACACAACTCCGCCGGGAACCTCAATATGCAGCATCCGTGACTTAATGCTGCGCTTCGAGTTCCCGCACCGATTCGTGAAATTCACCGCGCCCAAACCAACCGCGGATTATACCGGGGTATATGTGGGGCCTCCAAGCGCTTTCAACCCCCCATTTCAAGCAACTCTGGGACCTCAAGCTTTAAGACTAGTTTGCGTGGGCACCCCGCGCCTGGCGAAGATGTAATAATTTATTGGGCAGGATCGTCATTCTGACCGCGCTTGAGCGTCCAGAAACGCCGGAATTTCTCATCCGACGGATCCTCCTTCATCTCCGCAAGCAGCCGGCGCCGTTGGGCTCGACGGGCCTGACCCAGGTGGCTGGCGACCCCATCGGCAAACTCCGCGGCCATGGCCGCACCGTCAATGTCCAGCTGCCGATCTGCCAGTGCGAGCAGCTCTTCGTGGAACTCATGACCTGCCCATCGTCCGAGCAGTTCAGGCAGCTCGGCCTGAGGATTTTTATCAATATAATTGACCATGTCCACCAGCAGATCTCCGCCAGCCGATTCGCGCAGTTTGACCAGCAGGTCTGCGTCCAGCGATCTCACGAGCGCGGGGTTCTTGAACAGATAGGCAATGAGTCGCCGGCTGAGCGAGGACAGCTTCACAGCAGCAATCCGCCGTGCGCCACCCGCCACCTTGGCGACTCTGGCGCCTTGTTCGGGGCTGAACCCGGTCAATGTCTCCATCCGGTTGAGCATCAGCTGTTTGAGGATTCCCTCGGGCACCCGTCCTATGTGCGGCATCGCCAGGCTGGCAAGCCTGGCCTGATCATCCAGGTTCTGGATATCCAGACCGATGGTGAGTTGATCGAACAGGTACTCGATCGCCGGTACGGCATTATCGGAAAGGGCAAGGAAGCCGTCCCGACCTCGGGCCCGCACCAGCGAATCTGGATCTTCGCCGTCCGGAAGAAACATGAACTTCAACCGCCTGCCGTCGCTCAGCACCGGCAATGCATTTTCCAGCGCACGCCACGCCGCCTTGCGGCCGGCAGCATCTCCATCGAAGCAGCAGATGACCTCGGCGGTGTAGCGGTAAAGCTTTTTGAAGTGATCGTCGGTCGCAGCCGTTCCCAGGCTCGCCACCGCGTTGGCGATATCCGACTGTGCCAGCGCAACGACGTCCATGTAACCTTCCACCACCAGCAGCCGGTCGATCCGCCGCAGCGCCTTGCGCGCTTCGTACAGACCATAGAGTTCACGGCCCTTATGAAATACCGGTGTTTCGGGACTGTTCAGATACTTGGGTCCTGAGGCATCACCCATTATCCGACCGCCAAACCCGATGACGCGGCCGCGGGTGTCGCGAATCGGGAACATGATGCGCCCGCGAAAACGATCGTAGCACTGTCCCTTATCACCGCGGGTGAGCAGCCCGGATTCAAGGAGGTCGTGCTCCTTCGCCTCAGGCATACCCGCCGCAAGCCCATGCCACTCGTCCGTCGCATAGCCAATGCCGAAAGTCCTGGCAACCTCGCCGGTAAGCCCGCGGCCTTTCAGGTAGTCGATGGCTTCGGCCGATGCGCGCAGGGTGCTCCGAAAATGACGCCCGGCCATTGCGAGCAGATCATAGAGATCGCTGTTGTCTCTGGCCGGTGCAGCACCCGCCTCACGTGGCACCTCGACCCCGGCAATCTGCGCCAACGCCTCGACCGCTTCCACGAACTCCATCCGATCGTGCTCCATCAGAAACGTCAGCACCGTCCCACTCTCCTGACAACCGAAGCAGTGATAAAACTGTTTGTCCGGGCTTACCGTGAATGACGGCGTTTTCTCGTTGTGGAACGGGCACAGGGCCTGGTAGTCCTTGCCGGCTTTCTTCAGTGTGACGCGGGCGTCGATCACATCGACGATGTCGACCCGGGCCAGCAGATCGTTGATAAAGGATTGTGGGATGCGGCCGGCCATGGCAATTCAGGTTAGCAACGATTGCCGTAAGAGTCTTCAATCAGGATAACGAGATCTCAACGCTCAGTTGAGATGTCCAGACAAATCCCAGAGAAATTCGATGATTAGGACGGGCCGTGAAGCCCCGCCCTATCGCCCGTAGTTGTCTTCGAAGCGAACGATATCGTCTTCTCCGAGATACGCGCCCACCTGAACCTCGATCAGCTCGAGTGTCATCTTGCCGGGGTTCGCGAGGCGGTGAGTGATCCCCAGCGGAATGTAGGTGCTCTCGTTCTCGGCCAATGTGAAAACCTCCTCTGCCCGCGTGACTTCCGCGGTTCCCCGCACCACGATCCAATGCTCGGCCCGATGATGGTGCATCTGCAACGACAGGCTTTCACCCGGCTTCACCTTGATGCGCTTGACCTGATAGCGCTCACCCTGGCAGACTGATTCGTAGCTGCCCCAGGGACGAAACACCTCGCGATGCGTTAGATACTCCTCGCGCTCGTCGGCCTTCAGGCGCGCCACCACCTCGCGCACATCCTGTACCCGATCCTTGTGCGCAACCAATACCGCATCAGAGGTTTCCACCACCACCAGATCGTCCACGCCGATCGTCCCCACCAGCCGATTCTGGGCCAGCACGTAGGAGTTTGAGGTGTCGATGCTCACCACGTCACCGTGCAGATGATTGCCGTGGGAATCGCGCGCCGAAGCTTTCCAGATGGCGGTCCAGGATCCAATGTCGCTCCAGTCGAAACCAGCTGGCACGACCTTGGCGCGATCGGTCTTTTCCATGACCGCGTAATCGATCGAGTCGGCCGGGGAGTCGAGAAATTCGTCGCCCGGGCGGTAAAAGTCGAGATCGTTGGAGCCGTTCGCGAACGCTGCGGTCACACTGTCACGAATTTCCGGGCACAACCGCCCGAGTTCGTCCAGATACACCTGGGCGTTTAGCACAAACATGCCGCTGTTCCAGTAGTACGCGCCGGAGTCGAGGTACTTCTGGGCCGTTGCGAGATCTGGTTTTTCAACAAACGAACGCACCGCAATCGCTTCGCCTCCCTGAGCCGCGTCGGCGGCTTCGATGTATCCGTAGCCTGTCTCCGGGTGGGTCGGACTGATCCCGAAGGTGACCAGACTACCCGCACGCGCTGCCAGCGCCGCGGATTGCACCGCAGCACTGAATGAGGTGATATCGCCGATCAGGTGGTCCGACGGCAGAACCAGCAGCAACGGCTCAGCATCCGCCCCAGCGTCCTCGCATGCCGCAAGCGCCGCCAAAGCGATCGCTGGTGCGGTGTTACGTCCCTCCGGTTCCAGGATAATCCGGCGCCAGCCGTGGCCGATACCGCGACATTGCTCAGCGACGAGAAATCGATGTTCTTCATTGCACAGGATGATGGGCGCTTCACCGGTCGCAAGCTGGGCGCGTTGCAACGTTCCCTGCAGCAGCGAGCGTTCATCAAACAACGCGTGAAACTGCTTTGGGAACAGTTCACGAGAAAGCGGCCACAGGCGGCTACCGGCGCCACCAGCGAGAATCACGGGGATCACTTGTTCCACGGCCAGCTAGCCGGCCAGCAGCGCTTTGACCTGCGCGCTCACGGCACCCATGTCGGCCCGACCCTGCAAACGCCCCTTAAGAACGCCCATGACCTTGCCCATGTCCTTCATCGACGCGGCACCGGCAGCCGCGACAACCTCGCCGATGATCGCAGCGAGTTCTTCAGGCGAGACCTGTTCGGGCATGAACTCGCCGATCAACTCGATCTCGAAGCGCTCCTGATCAGCAAGGTCCATCCGACCGGCGTCTGAGAATTGCGAAAACGAATCGCGGCGCTGCTTCAACATCCGGTTGAGCACCACGATTACCGCGTCATCGGTGATAGCGTCCAGTCGCTCGTCGACCTCGACGCGTTTGATCTCAGAATTCACCAGGCGCAGCACGGCAACGCGCTGTTTGTCGCGAGCTTTCATCGCCGCGGTGGTGGCGTTACCGATTAACTGTTTGAGATCGGACATACGTCCGCTTCTGTTGGTTTAGTCGGGGAGTTAAAACGTCTTTTCGAATCGACGCGTTTCGCGCTGAAGCTTTTTGAGGTGACGCTTCACGGCCGCTGCGGCCTTGCGCTTGCGGACCGACGTCGGTTTTTCGTAGTACTCGCGACGGCGGACTTCCGAAAGAACCCCTGCTTTCTCGCAGGATCGCTTGAATCGCCTGAGAGCCACATCGAACGGCTCGTTTTCTTTAACCTTCACACTAGGCATATTGTCAGTCTAGATCCTCACAAGAGATGGTTGTGGCGCAAAAGGGCGCGAATTTTACTGGCATAATCACATATTTGCAAAACTTCGGAATGGGGACCACGTCGCATCATGCTTGTTCTGGGTATCGAAACGTCCTGCGATGAGACTGGGGTGGCCCTGTACGACGGCGACCGCGGGCTGCTGGCCGACGTTTTGTACAGCCAGGTGGAAATTCACGCCGAGTACGGGGGGGTGGTGCCGGAACTGGCCTCGCGGGATCACATCCGCAAGCTGGTCCCGCTCACCAGAACCCTGTTGAAGGACGCCGATTGCGAACTCGGCATGCTCCACGGCATCGCCTATACCGCCGGACCCGGGCTGATGGGCGCGCTGCTGGTTGGCGCCAGTTTCGGGCGCAGCCTGGCCTGGGCGCTGAAGGTGCCCGCGATAGCCGTGCACCATATGGAAGCGCACCTGCTCGCGCCGCTGATGGACACCGACCACGCGCCACCCATGCCCTTTATTGCGCTGCTGGTATCAGGCGGCCATACCCAGCTGGTCAGCGTCGAGCAGGTCGGCGACTACCAGCTGCTGGGCGAATCCCTCGACGACGCGGCCGGCGAAGCGTTCGACAAAGCGGCCAAGATGTTGGGTCTGGCCTATCCCGGCGGACCAAATCTCGCCCGGTGTGCCGAGGACGGAAACCCCCAGCGTTTTCGATTTCCGCGGCCGATGACCGATCGACCCGGTCTGGATTTCAGCTTCAGCGGATTGAAAACCTACACACTCAACATCGTAAAAGCGCACAAACCGCTCAGCGACCAGGACCGCGCTGACATTGCTCGAGCCTTTGAAGACGCGGTGGTGGATACCCTGTTCATTAAGTGCCGCCGCGCAATTGAGCAGACCGGCGTTCACCACCTGGTGATGGCCGGTGGCGTCGCTGCGAATCTGCGGCTGCGCGAAAAGTTAACGCACGCGCTCGACGCCAGCGTTTACTTTCCCCAGCCCAGCCTGTGCACCGACAATGGCGCGATGGTGGCCCACGCCGGATGTCTGCGGCTGCAGGGCGGTGATCGAACGGAGCTCGCAATCACGGCCCGCGCACGCTGGCCGATCACCGAGCTGGCGCCACCGGTCGGTGCTGACTGATCCGATGGACATGGTGTTTGTCACAAATCTCTCGGTAAAGACGATCATCGGGATCCTTCCCCACGAGCGCATTAACCGACAGCAGGTACTGATATCATTCGAGCTTCACACTGACACATCAACGGCCGCAGGGAGCGATGACATCGCCGATGCGGTGGACTACGCTGGTGCCTCTAAACGCATCATCGAGTTGATCACCGCCAGCCGATTTCAGCTCATCGAGACATTGGCCGAGCGCGTTGCCCAACTGCTGCTCGACACCTATCCGGTGAATGCGGTGGTGGTCGAAGTGCGCAAGCCCGCCGCTCTTAGCGACGCTGAATCCGTGGGCGTGAGAATCGAACGAACCGGACGTCAGTCATGATCACGCGCGCAATGCCACGGGTTGAGCCGGCGTATATCCCGACGCTGGAACGGTAACCGGCCAACCGCGGCGTGTTAGCCGCGCTTGATCTGGGCTTCGCGAAGCGCTTCGGTGCGCGCAGCATGCAGCGCCTTCCCCAGCGCAGCACCCTCCACAGAGCCCGGCAGACTGGCCGCGGTGACGGACTCTCGAATCGCGTCGCTGGCCACTTTCAACACCGCCAGATCCACTCCCGCGCAGGCCCCCACGACATCGATAGGCAGCTCGTGTTCGCCACCCGGCCTGAACGCATTGATGTGTTTGAGCGCATTGCATAACTCGTCGGCATCGGAATTTTTCCACCCGGCGAGCACCGCGCCATGTCGGGCCACCTGTAACATCGGTCGGCTGAACTGATTGGGGGCCTTGAGGCGCTCGCACAAGGCGCCTGCTTCATCGGCAGTCAACAGCCAGCCCATGGCCGCGAAACGCTCCAAGGGCCGCTGCAGCGCGTCAGGCACCAGAACCTCGGGCATATCGAACTCCGAGAACCACGGTTGCAACGCCCCGGCGGCTCGCAGTACCGCGAAAAAGCGCAGCGGTTGTTCGGTTCGCAACGCTTTGACCAGTTCCTGCCACACACGCTCCGCTGAGAGTTCATGCAGTTCTTCATCTGCCGCGATACTGCTCATGAGCGACAGCGTGTCCTCGACCACAGAAAAGCCACCGAGCTGGGCGGCAAACCGAGCCACCCGGAACACCCGCAGGGGATCCTCTGAAAAAGCTTGCGAGACGTGGCGTAGTATCCCGTCCGCGATGTCCTGTTCGCCCCCGAACGGGTCAATCAGAACACCATCAGTACTTCTGGCCATGGCATTGACGGTAAGATCGCGTCGCTCCAGGTCGTCTTCGAGAGTGACGTCAGAGCCAGCGTGACAGGTGAATCCGGAGTGGCCGGGGCCGGTTTTTCGCTCCGTGCGTGCCAGGGCG
>JAYGEV010000513.1:0-6027 GCA_046582225.1 Pseudomonadales bacterium | reverse complement strand
CTTCGACAGCCGGCCGCACCAGCACGATTCGGCTCACCTGCTGGCTCTCCAAAGCTTCCACCGCACACGCGACCGCAAGATAGGTCTTGCCCGTTCCCGCAGGACCGATACCAAAGGTGACGTCGTGATCACGGATCCTCTGGGTATAGCGCGTCTGATTGCCACCTCGAGGTTTGACGCTCTTGCGGCCGGTCCGAATTACTCCCCAACTGGCATCACCGGACTCCTGTGACCCGGCCTCGGAGGCTGAGTCCTGCCGGGCGAGCAGTTGATCTAAGCCGGATTCCTGCAGAAACAGATGCACCATATCCGGATCAATGCCGCCGCCCTCGTTGGTTTCCCGATATAGCTGCGACAGCAATGCACCCGCGGCCTTGACCCGTTGTTCGGGGCCGCTGACCTGAAACACATTTCCGCGATTGCGGATATGCACGCCCAGGCGTTGTTCAAGGTGTTTGAGATTCTGGTCGAGTGGTCCGCACAAGGCTGCCAGGCGTTGTGGATCGTTGGGTTCCAGATTAACGTTGGAGGTGAGAGCCACCACCCGGGAATGGTCTTCGCTCAATGCATACCCTGTGTAGACATGGGCTCATTAGGATATATAGGCAGTCGTGGCTGTCAAATGGATATTAGCCGGCCTCTAAGCGAATTCGGCAGCGCCTGGGTGACCTCAACCTCGACGAACCCACCAATCAGGCGCGATTCCGACGATGTGAAATTCACGACGCGATTGTTCTCGGTGCGGGCCTGCAGTTGATCGGGATCCTTTTTCGACACGCCGGTCACCAGCACGGTCTGGATGCTGTCGATCATGTTGCTTGAAATTTCGCCTGCCTGACGCCGAACACGCTCCTGCAGAATTGCCAGACGCTGCTTCTTGGCCGAATCCGAGGTTTCATCGGACAGGCCTGACGCCGGGGTGCCCGGCCGCGCGCTGTAGACGAAGCTGAACGAGGTATCAAATCCAATCCCATCGATGAGGTCCATGGTTGCCTGAAAGTCCGCATCGGTCTCTCCGGGAAACCCCACGATGAAGTCCGACGACAGGCTGATGTTCGGACGCACCTCGCGCAGACGGGCAATCTTATCGATGTAGTCTGCGATGCTGTGGCCACGCTTCATCAGGTTCAGGATGCGATCCGAACCCGATTGCACAGGCAGGTGCAAATGGTCGGCGAGTTCTGGCACCCTCGCAAACGCTTCAATCAGCGAATCGTCGAACTCTTTGGGGTGAGAGGTCGTAAAGCGGATGCGATCAATTCCGTCAACCTCGGCCACGTAGTGGATGAGTTCGGCGAGATCGGCGCGCTCGCCGTCGATTGCGCCGCGATAGGAATTGACGTTCTGGCCGAGCAGATTGACTTCGCGTACGCCCTGAGCAGCGAGCGCAATGACCTCGCGCATCACGTCCGCCACCGGCCTGCTGACCTCCTCACCTCTGGTATAAGGGACCACGCAAAAGCTGCAGTACTTGCTGCACCCCTCCATCACGGTAACGAATGCGGATGCGCCATGGGCGCTCGGTTCCGGCAATCGGTCGAATTTTTCGATCTCCGGAAAGCTGACGTCGACCAACGGTACACGGCGGGACGCTGTGGCGGCCGCGGCCGCCATTTCCGGCACGCGGTGCAGGGTCTGGGGACCGAAAACAATGTCGACATAGGGCGCGCGCCGTTGGATCGCAGCCCCTTCCTGACTCGCCACGCAACCGCCAACGCCAATCAGCAGATCCGGGTTCGCCTCCTTCAGCCCTCGCCAGCGGCCCAGTTGATGGAACACCTTTTCCTGGGCTTTTTCCCGGATCGAACAGGTATTGAGCAGGATCAGATCGGCGTCTTCCGGTGCATCCACCAGCTGGTAGCCGTGGCGGTCCCGCATCAGGTCCACCACTCGCGCGGAATCGTACTCGTTCATCTGGCAGCCGTGGGTCTTGATATAAAGCTTCTTCATGGGCGCCTGTTCGTGTGCTCGATCGCCGATAACCGGCAATTCAACCGACCTTTCCACCGCCATGTTGGCCAACAACAGTGGGGCGCGCGATTATAAGTGCTTGAATTTTTCACATACAGCTCTATATAGGGGGTCTGATAACCCGAGTGTTCACGCCGATGAGCGACAAAGTGCAGCATATCTACAAAGTACTCTTCCACAACCAGGGCCAAATCTACGAAGTCTATGCCCACAACATCTATCAGAGCGATCTGTACGGGTTCATTGAGGTGGAAGACTACATCTTCGGCAAGACCACGCAGGTGGTCATCGATCCCGGCGAGGACAAGCTGCGAACGGAGTTCAGCGGGGTACAACGCAGCTTCATCCCGATGCACGCCGTGATCCGGATCGATGAGGTGGAAAAAGAAGGCATAGCAAAGGTCACCGAAAGCGCCGGCGCAAACATCACCCCATTCCCGGTACCCATGCCCAAGGACTCCGGCAAATCGTAACCACGCTACACCCGCTGCACTGGGCGGATCGCAATCCCGACAAAGCTGCCTGGATCTTCAACGATGAATCTACCAGCTACCAAGACCTGGCCACCCGCGCGCTGAAAGGCGCGCAAATGTTGCGCAAGCTCGGTCTCCAGACCGGCGATGGAATCGCGGTGATCGCAGACAACCATCCCGACTCAATGGCGCTGTTCTGGGCAGCGCAGATGTCCGCGCTGTACTACACGCCGATCAGCGTTCAGTTTCACGCCGATGAGGTGCGCTACATTCTCACCGATTGCGACGCAAAACTGCTGGTCAGCTCCAGCGTCTCACATGATCATCTCCGGCGGGGTGAACATTTATCCCCGCGAGGTGGAGGACGTGCTGATCACCCATCCGGCGGTGCTGGATGCGGCCGTATTCGGCATTCCCAATGCCGAGTTCGGCGAAGAGGTGAAGGCCGCCGTGGAGCTGGCACCCGAGTCCGCGCAGGTCACCGCGAACGAGCTGATCAGTTTCTGTCGCGCGCGAATCGCGCATTTGAAGTGTCCGCGCTCGGTGGATTTCCACGATGCGCTGCCGCGGCATCAAACCAGCAAACTCTACAAAGCCACCTTGAAACGGCCCTATTGGGAATCCGGAGGTTAGTAGCCTTCCTCGCCGAGCAACGGAAAAGCGCTCAGCAAATCGCCGGCGGCAACCGGCGTGGCGCGCTCCAACAGATCGGGATTGAGATCTGCGAGCTTGTCGATGCCGAGCAGCGCGAGGGTCGTTTGAATCTCCCGTTCGACGATCTCTAAGGCCCGAACCAGCGCCGGCCCACCTCCGGCAGCCATAGCCAGGCCTTCCAGCCGTCCCATGCCGACCACGTCCGCGCCCAGGCACAGGCCTTTGACCACATCTGCACCGCGCATGAATCCGCCGTCGACCACCACCGGCACCCTGCCATCCACCGCGTCAACCACCTCGGGTAGTGCATCGATGCAGGCGCGGGTGTGATCCAGTTGCCGGCCGCCGTGATTGGAGACATACACCACGTCCACGCCCGCCTGGACACATCGAGCCGCATCCTCGCCTACGTTGACACCCTTAATGATCAGCGGGATGTCGAAATTGTTCTTGATGTGGTCCACGGTATCCCAGGTCATTCTGCCCTGATAGTTGAACTCCCGGCTGCCGGCCTGACTGCCCGAAGGCGGGGTAAAACGTTTGATGATGTCGCGTTCCCGACGTGAGTAGGTTTGCGTATCTGCGGTGAGGCAGAAGCCGGTATAGCCGGCATCAACTGCCCGGGCGATGAGGTCGTCCATCCAGGCCTGGTCGCCCATTAGATACAACTGATAGATACGCGGTCCCGGTACCGCCGCGGCCACAGCCTCGAAATCCGGGGTGCACACGGAACTCAATATCTGCAGCACGCCGAACTCTGCCGCGGCCTGGGCTACCGACTCGCCACCACCGGTTTCGAACACCTGCACCGATCCGATCGGCGGCAGCAGCACCGGTATGCGCAATCGGGTACCGAGAAAATCACGGGCTACTTCCAACTCGGAAACATCGTTGAGAATGCGTGGACGAAACACCCAGGAATCCAGCCCGTATCGATTCCGTCGCACCGACGCCTCGGTATCGGCGCCACCCAGCAGGTAGTCCCAGTACTTCCTGTCCAAATTCTGGCGCGCGTCTTTGACGATCTCGTGCAGGGTCAGGTACTTCAAGGGGCTACCTTTGTCGTCGCTTCGTTGCAGCTTGAAGGCGCAGCGCAACCAATGCTATCACGGCAGCGGCCGCCCAGACCCGCGGCAAGACTTCGGCTGCGTAACCTTAGTAAGATATCGCGCTGTTCAGAAGTCAGGAGGCACGCAGATGGCTGCCATGGTAATCGTTGGCGCGGGACACGCGGCAGGTCAGGCAGCGGCGAGCCTGCGTCAGTCAGGCCATGAGGGGGAGATCGTAATCATTGGCGACGAGCCGCATATTCCGTATCAGCGACCTCCGCTGTCCAAACAGTATCTCTCCGGCGAGCAGGGAATCGAACGCGTGTACCTGCGGCCGGAAAAGTTTTATGCCGACAAGCACATCACCGTGAAGACCGGCGTCACGGTGCTCGGCATCGATGCTGAGGCACACCATGTGAACACCGACGGCGGCGAGACCATCGCCTACGATCAGCTTCTGCTCGCCACGGGCAGCCGACCGCGACAACTCAACATCGGGGGCGTGGATCTGGAGGGCATCCACTACCTGCGAACCATCGACGATGTCGACGCCATCCGCGCGCAGTTTGCACCTCACCGGAAACTGGTAATCGTGGGCGGCGGATACATCGGCCTGGAGGTAGCGTCCGTGGGCATCACCGCGGGGCTCGAGGTCCACGTTCTGGAAATGGAAGACCGTATTCTGCAGCGGGTCACAACCCCTGAAATGTCACAGTTCTACCATCAGTTGCACGCAGGCCGCGGCGTCCACATTCACACCAGCACGCTGGTCAGCGGCTTCTCAGGTACCGGTCAGGTGTCGGCCGTGCAATGCGGTGATACGGAGTTTCCTGCTGACATTGTGGTGATCGGAATTGGCATCATCCCCAACGTCGAGCTCGCCGAGACCGCCGGCATCGAATGCGACAACGGCATCGTGGTGGATGAGAGATGCTGCACCTCCGTCGCTGACATATTTGCCGCCGGTGACTGCCCCAACCATCCAAATCCACTGTTAAACCGGCGACTGCGCCTGGAATCGGTGCCGAACGCGACGGAGCAGGCGCGGGTGGCGGCGGCCAACATGTGCGGAGGAGACAAAACTTACGCTTCGATTCCGTGGTTCTGGTCGGATCAATACGAACTGAAGCTGCAGATGGTCGGTTTTTCGGCCGACGCCGACAGTCAGGTGCTGCGCGGCGAAATGAGCACCAACCAGTTCGCGGTTTTCTATCTGAACGATGGCTCGCTGGTTGCCGCCGACGCGGTCAACAGCCCCAGGGAGTTCATGGTCTGTAAGCAGTTAATTGGCAAACCGGTAGACGCCGGCCAGCTCGCAGATCCCGGCGTGGATCTGAAGACGCTGCTCGAATGATTGCAGGACCGAAACGTTCGCAAACGGCGAGTACGTATCCGGCGTTTTCTTAACCAGCAGACTTCTTATCCAGCAGAAGGGGCGGTAACAACGAGCGGGGCGCGATCGGTCACGATGAGCGTGTGCTCGAATTGCGCCACCATGTCACCGCTGGGCACCGTCAACGTCCAGCCGTCAGACTCCTGCTGAACCCTGATGGCACCGGTCGTGAAGAACGGCTCGATGGTCAACACCAGCCCGGCACTCAGACGACGTTTCTCCAACGGGTTGTTGATGGGTACGTAGGACGGATCCTCATGGATGGATCGCCCAACCCCGTGGCTACCGAGGTTTTCGACCACGCGATATCCCAGCCGGTCGGCTACCTTCTGCACCGCCTGGCCGATCACATTCAACGAGCGTCCGGCGCGGACGCGCTCGAGCGCTGCGGCCACCGCGGTCTGCACGCCCTTGCAGAGCTTGCGTTGCGCGGCGGTCGAACTGCCAACCACGAACGACTCGCCCATGTCCGCAACGTATCCGTTCA
>JAYGEV010000128.1:0-2191 GCA_046582225.1 Pseudomonadales bacterium | reverse complement strand
GACGACCCCTACGCAGATCCCGACTTCGAGCGGGATCCCCTTGATCTGGAAATCGACGTAGCTGTCATTGGTGCCGGTTTCAGCGGGCTGATGACTGCCGCCCGACTGAAGGAACGAGGGATTACCAACTTCCGCGTCATCGAATCCGGTGGCGATTTCGGGGGGACCTGGTACTGGAACCGCTACCCCGGCGCGCAATGCGATATTGAATCCTATTGTTATCTGCCCCTGCTGGAAGAAACAGGTTTTGTGCCGAAGGAAAAGTACTCCTATGCACCGGAGATCTTTGAACACACCCAGCGGATTGGTGACTACTTTGGTTTATATGACAACGCGATCTTCCAGACCCGGGTGACCGAGGTGCGATGGATGGAAGACGAGCGACGCTGGCAGGTTTTAACGCATCGCGGCGACAACATCCGGGCCCGGTTCGTCATCCAGGCAACTGGACCCGCAAACCGTCCTAAGCTGCCCGGCATCCCTGGCATCACCGATTTCAAAGGACATACGTTTCACACCTCGCGATGGGATTATGAGTACACGGGTGGCGATCACACAGGGGGCCTCACCGGGCTTGCGGATAAGCGCATTGCCATCATCGGTACCGGTGCCACCGCGATTCAGTGCGTTCCGTTCCTGGGTGAGACCGCGCAGCAGCTGTATGTCTTCCAGCGGACCCCCTCTTCGGTCGACCTGCGCGGAAACAAACCCACAGACGAGGAGTGGTACAAGAGTCTCGAACCCGGCTGGCAACGGGCACGACGTGAGAATTTTGCCGCAGTCCTGTTAGGACAAAACTTTTCCGAAGACCTGGTTGCTGATGGCTGGACGGATATCGCCCGTCGTATCGGAATCTCCCTGCTAAGTAGAGAACCGGAATCGGGCGATCTCAACATGGAAGAAGTCATGTTGCGCGCCGAGATTGCCGACTTCGAAAAGATGAATGAAATAAGAGGTCGGGTCGACGACACGGTCTCCAAAGCAGACGCTGCTGACAAGCTCAAACCCTGGTATCGACAGTTCTGCAAGAGACCCACCTTCAACGACGAGTATCTCGATACGTTCAATCGTGACAACGTGGAGCTGATCGACGTGTCGGCCACCAAGGGCGTTGAGCGCGTTACTGAGACTGCGGTAGTCGCCAACGGCGTGTCTTATGAAGTCGACTGCATCATTTATTCGACCGGTTTTGAGATCAACACTTCTGCACATCGACGCGTGGACTTCGACACCATCGGGCGCAACGGCCAGTCACTTTACGACCACTGGGGCGAGGGATTTCGAACGCTGCATGGCCTGTCCAGCCACGGATTCCCCAACTGGTTCACGATCGGTATCAACCAGAACGGACTGTCGCCCAACATGACAGCCATGTTCGATGATCAGGCGGTGCACGTTGGGTACATCATCGACGAGGTCCTAAAGCGCGGTCTTGAGGTTGCGGAGGTGACCGCCGATGCCGAAGCCGAATGGATTGAGCAGATAGTCGCTCTGGCTGGCACCGGCGCGACCGCATTTCTCGAAGACTGCACGCCCGGCTACTACAACCGCGAAGGGAAGACGCGTCGCGGTGGTGGTGGCATGCAGAATTCGCCCTACGGGCCTGGGATCAATGCTTTTAACTCGTTGCTGCAGCAATGGCGGGAGAAGGGCGATCTGCAAGGCGTGGAGTTGAGCTGAATGGCCGAAGCACGCACCACCGAAGGTTCAACCCGTATACCCGTTACACCGATTTCGGCCGAGCGGTATACCTCGCCCGATTACATGGCGGCTGAACGGCAGAAGCTCTGGCCCAGGGTCTGGTTGCTGGCAGGTCTGGAACAGGATGCGGCCGAGCCCGGCGACTACTTCGTTTTCGACCTCGAGCCGGAATCGATCATCGTCTCGCGCAGCGATAACGGGGAACTGGGTGCGTTCTACAACGTCTGCCAGCATCGTGGCACACGCATGCTCCTTTCAGAACGGGGTACCCTCGACGAGTACACCTGTCCCTATCACGGCTGGACCTACGCCAAAAACGGCACGCTGATCTGTGTGCCAGACGAAGACCGGTTCAGCCGCGGGGTACCGCGCGATCGACTGTCACTCAAACCGCTGCAGGTACAAGCCTGGGCCGGCGCGGTATGGGTGTGCATGGATCCGGACGCCCCCGATCTGGATGAGTTTCTCGGACCCGTAAAGGCACTGGTGG
>JAYGEV010000330.1:0-8726 GCA_046582225.1 Pseudomonadales bacterium | reverse complement strand
GGCGGGATCATGATCTACGACCAGAGCTCGGTTACCGGTGGAAAGCTGGGATTCAAGGATATTCTTGGGCACATTGAAGGCTGACCTGCCTGATCAGGAGGAGATGATCTATCCCTACCTCTTTTTCATCCTGCTGGCGATGATCGTGATTACTGTCGAACGGCGCGGCGGATGGCAGCGAAAGTATCTCGACTATCGGGTGCTCGCCGAAGGCCTCCGCGTGTAGTTCTGGTGGAGCGTTGGTGGGGTTGCGATGGAAAATCCGAGCCGGTTCAGCCACGACCGATTTCTACGTCAGCAGGATCTCGAACTCGGCTGGATTCGCAACGTCATGCGTTATGCCGGTCACCGTGCGGATGCTCAGCTGGGTACTGAGGATCATGTCGATACGGGTCTAGTTGTTCGTGAATGGGTTGATGAGCAAACGGACTATTACCGCGAGAAGTCGAAAGAACGGTATACCAGCGACAAGCTGAACTCAGCCCTCGTGCTGGTGACGTTTGGCGCGGGTCTGATCATTGCGCTGGGGTTCGCGGTATTCCCGTTTCAGATCGTCTCGCCATGGTCCTACATCCTCATTGCGTTGATGGGCTTGTTTCCGTTCCTGGCGACGGTTCGTCAAGGCTACGCTAATCGAAACGCCGATCGCGAGTTGATTACGCAATACGGTCATCAGTATCGAATTTTCGCCAACGCAAACCGAATGCTGCAGTCGACCGGGGGGGTTGATGAGCGGCACGACATTCTCAGGGCGTTGGGAGAGTCTGCCCTTTATGAGCATGGCCAGTGGTTGCTCTGCCAGCGCGAGCGCCCGGTCGCTGGCCAGGTGCTCCAAGGCGGCTGAAGCCGGGGCGAGGGCAGGGCGCATAAGCTATGATGAGTCGATGACAGGCAGCAGCTACTCCCCGCGGGCGATGTTGGAAAAGCTCGTGTCATTTTCGACGGTCTCACGGGACTCCAACCTCGATCTCATCGAGTTTGTCAGAGCGTATTTGCTCGATCACGGCATCGAGTCGACCGTGGTAGCGAGTGCCGATGGCAGCAAGGCGAACCTGTATGCCAGCGTGGGCCCTGATGTCGCTGGTGGGGTGGTGCTGTCTGGCCACACCGACGTGGTTCCGGTGGATGGCCAGGACAGGCACACCGACCCATTCACGGTGGTGGAGAAAGACGGCAAGCTGTTCGGTCGCGGCACCTGTGACATGAAAGCCTTTTCAGCGATCGGCCTTGCGTTGCTGCCCGAGATGGATCGCCTCAAGTTTCCGCTGCACTTCGCGCTTTCCTACGATGAGGAGGTTGGTTGTCTGGGCGCACCGGATCTCATTCGCGAATTGACCGCCAATGTTCCGAAACCCCGCGCGGTAATCGTAGGCGAGCCGACTAGCATGCGTGTTGTTACCGCGCACAAGAGCATGTTTCTGTTCGATACCGTGGTTCACGGTCACGAGGCGCACTCATCACAGCAGCACCGCGGAGTAGCGGCGGTGATGGTCGCCGGCCGTCTCATCAACTGGCTCGCCGAACAGCAGAGCCGCAACGCCGAGCGTGCGGCTCCGAATTCACCCTTCGCGCCGGGATATTCAACATTGCACTGCGGGGTAATTCACGGTGGGACGGCCCAGAACATCACCGCCCGAGAGTGCTGCTTTGTTACCGACATCAGAACCGTGCCCGGCGAATCGGCCATAGCATACTTTCGCGACTACGAACGGTATGCGCGTGAAAAACTGGAGCCACCCATGATCTCAGTTCACCCCGACAGCGGGATCGAAATCCGCATGACCGCGGACGTGCCGGGCTTTCACGCTGCAGAAGACGACGAAGCAGTTGTCCTGGCAAAGCAACTCACCGGTCAGAACGAAACCGAATGCGTCGCTTACGGTGCTGAGGCAGGCCAGTTTCAGGAAGCCGGTCACTCGGTGGCAATGTGTGGACCAGGAAGTATCGATCAAGCCCATCAGCCCGATGAGTACATTTCGCTTGAGCAGTTCGAAGCGGGCACGGCGTTCATGCGCCGACTGATCGAGCGGCTGTCATGAAGATCGCCGTTTTTGGAGCAGGAGGCGTTGGCGCCTATTACGGTGGGCGCCTCGCGCAAGCGGGTCACGACGTGGCATTTATTGCACGCGGCACCCACCTTGCGGCCATGCGCACGGGCGGGCTGCGTGTGGACAGCATCGCCGGTGACTTTGTGATCGAACCGGTGAATGCGACAGACGCTCCGGCCGAGGTCGGGGCTGTCGATGCGGTTCTGGTGGCGGTCAAGGCCTGGCAGGTGGAGGAATGTGCCCAGGCCATGAAGCCGATGCTCGGAAGTCATACGCTGGTAGTTCCGTTGCAGAACGGCATCGACGCGCCTGAGGTGCTCGCCGCAGCCCTGGGTGACACCTGCGTGCTGGGCGGCGCCTGTGGCATTTCCGCGTTCATCGTCGGTCCTGGCCACGTCTCCCATGTGGCCGTGGATCCTTATATCCAGTTCGGCGCACGCGACGACGCCGCAAACCCGATGATCGAGAAGTTGCACGCTGCGTTTGCGCAGGCCAAGGGTGTTTCGGCCGAGATTTCTGACGACATACAAGCCACCATGTGGCAGAAGTTCCTCGGGGTTGCGCCAATCGGGGCGGTGGGGGCAATCACTCGGGCGCCCATCGGGGTGATGGTCGCTGACCCGCAGATCAACGCGATGCTGGAGAGTGCTAAACGCGAGATCTGGGCGGTGGGCAAGGTGCTGGGCGTAAACTGGGCCGCCGCCGCCATCGAGCGTGTGACAGCCGTACACCGTTCTGTCCCATTCGGCACTACCGCGTCGATGGCGCGCGACATCTTGGAAGGCCGGCCTTCGGAACTCGACGGTCAGGTTGGTGCCATTGTCAGGCTCGGTGCCGAACTGGGTGTGCCAACACCGGTCAACCGTTTCGTGCTCGATTGCCTGTTGCCCCAGGAACGGCGTGCACGGGGCGAACTTGAGTTCTGACCTTGAACCTGACGCTTACTCTGACTGTTCAATTGCTTGTGTTGTTGCTGGTAGCCAACGGTGGTCCGGTGCTCGCGAAGCGGTTGCTGCATGATCGTTGGGCATGGCCGCTGGATGGTGGCCGAGCGTTCTTCGATGGCAAACCGCTGCTGGGTTCCAGTAAGACCTGGCGCGGCCTGGTGGTGGCGATATCCGGATGCACGTTGGCAGCCTTGTTTTTCGGATTTTCCTGGCAGTTGGGGCTGACGTTCGGCGTTGCCTCGATGCTGGGAGATGCTGTGTCGAGCTTCGCCAAGCGCCGCCTCAACGTACCTGCCAGCGGGCGCGCGTTGGGCATTGACCAGATTCCGGAAGCGTTGTTTCCAGTGCTGGCGTGTCGGTCGATGGTGGGACTGGATGGCTGGTCGGTCGTTTTGCTTGTCGTGCTGTTTGGATTGAGCGGGATACTGATTTCGCCCGTAATGTTTCGCCTTGGCCTGCGAGAGACGCCTTATTGAGCGGCTTTGTTCACCGCGCACGCGCGATCAGCCACGCTGCAGGGTGTGTACCGTGACCTCGGGCGGGCAGTTCAGCCTGGCATCGACCACCGAGGAACCCGCCCCCGGGGATGTGTAGCCGACCATCTGTTGGAACCGCCAATGTCCGCGACCCATGCGTCGTGGTATTCGCGCGTCCAGCGTCATTGCGATGCCGCCCGGCAGGCAGATTTGTCCGCCGTGAGTGTGGCCGCACAACAACAGATCTACGCCTGCGTCAGCCGCTTTTTGGTAGACCTCCGGCGTGTGTGTGAGCAGGATCGAAACAGCTTCTGCGGGGACACCGGTCATGGCTCTGGGAATATTGCCGGTTCCGAAAAAATGTACGTCATCGATACCCGCGAGGTAAAGGATATCGCCGCCTCTGCGTATCTCCGCGTGCTCGTTCATCAGCACATGAATGTCCATGGCTTCGAGTTCCGGCAGCATGCGAATGCTGTCGTGATTACCCAGCACCGCGTATACCGGCTCTTTGAGACTGGCTCGAAGGCGCGCCATGCATTGCAGCGTCGCCTGGATTTCGCCCGAAGAACGGAAGCGGTAGTCGCCGGTGAGCACGCACAGGTCGTAGTCGATGTCCCGCACCCGTTCGATGATCGCGTCAGCGATCTCTTGGCTCATGTCGATGTGAAGATCGGTGAGATGCAGAATTCGCATGCGGACGAACGACGACGGCAGATGTGAGAGAGATACCTGGTGGTCCACGAGCCTGATGTCCAGGGCGTTGCGTTGACCCCGTGCGTACAGGCCCGTTAGCAGCAACACGTTGCGAATCAGAGAATGCGCTGAACGCCAGTTGCTCAGATGAAAGAAGTTGGTCTCTCCACCAAATACGTGGGAGGTTGAATCTGATTCCATATCCAGGCGTCGACGGGCGTGGGCGTGGCCGAGACGTTGCGCTAGCTGCGAGCGAAAGTTCGCATCGCCGACAGAGCGGTCTTCATTGGATCCGTGGTTAGACGTCGCCATATCCTCAGTCCGCAAATTTCCCTTGAACAGTCAGCCGATGATCCAGCCATTCCCCCCGCGCGGTCTGGTACGGCAGTCGCAATTCACACGATGGAATTGACTCTGACAGGCGCTTGGCACTTTGCGACCAGGTAATCTCGACTGCTTCGTCGGTGCTGCCAGGCAGGTTGATCGGCGCGATCTGGCGCGGCTCGTGCTGCCAGCGTTCGTCTTGTGAGCCACATTGCACGTATACGGTCAGGTCGCGATCGGTCGGGTTGCTTAACGAAATCGTCATCTTCCACGTTCCGTCGCCGCTTGGCTGCAACGGCGCTGTCGCGGGAGTGAGGTTTCGCGTCAACTCGAAAAGGTCGTAGTTGTCATCTGGGTGGACATAATCGGGTGCTTCCACCGCATCGGCGCGAATGACCGCGTAACGCACCTGGCTGTCGCGCACGCTGACCTGCAGCAGGTGATCGAAATTTCCGGTTGCGTCGAATGCGGTGCCACCGTCCGCCGCAGCGTTGGTCATCACGTAGCCAATGCCATCGCGAATGCTGTAGTGATAGTGGTGATGATGTCCGTAGAATACGTATCGCACCGGATAGGCTCGCAGCAGATCGTGCAGCCTGCCTGCGTGTTTCAGGCTGGCTGGCGGGCGATGCATGAAGACAAAAATGTGTTCGCTGCGCGAGCTTTTGAGTGTGTCGAGCAACCAGTCCCACTGCTCGGATCCAATGCTTCGTTCTTCGCCGGGCGCATCTGAGTTCAATACGATGAATGTTGCATTGCGGTACGCAAACGCATAGTAAGGCTCGCCCCATTGATCGCGGTAAACGGCCTCCAGGCGAACGTCGGCTCGTCGGTTCGCATTGTAGAGGTCGTGATTGCCGGGGACCGGTAGAAATGCAATGGAGCCCAGTGGCGCGATCTGATTCCTGAACCGTTGCCACTGTCCTCGTGCGTCGTCCGGGTCGTCCAGATATCCTTCAATCATGTCCCCCACCTGAACTACGAATGCCGGCGACAGATGACGGACGTCGTCGATCATCCTGTTGTACGTCGCTGGATCGTGAAATTGACTGTCGCCGAGCACTACGAAAGTAAACTCGTCACCGGCGGGTATGGGACCGACGACGGCCAGGGTTGTATTGAACGCGAGAATCGACAGGCATGCCGCCAGACAGTGCAGGTTGCGCATCACACAGCTGATGGCGCGTTGGATTGTCTGCACAGGGGTGGATACCCCTTGTTTTGGGCGAATGCCTCCACCTCCCGCCATACCCGCATGATGTTAGCGCCGAGAATCTTCTCGATGTCGTTATCACTGTATCCTCGTGCCTGCAGGCCGTTGACGAGATTTGGATACGCACCAACATCTTTCAATCCGTTGGGCAGGGTGTCGCCGACGCCGTCGTAGTCCGAACCGAGCCCGACATGGTCTATGCCGGTGAGTTCCACCGCTCGATCAATGTGGTCGAGCACGTCGCTCAGGGTAGCGTATGGGTAGGGATGCTCCAGCGCGTAGCTGGCGCGGAATTCCCGCACCGCTGAGTCGTCGTCAGGCAGCTCGTTCTGCGCTTGAAACTGCAGGTATGCCTGCATTGCCTCGCCGCGATACGCATGCGCGTCCGCGGTCAGGAATCCGCTGCCGAAATTAATCTGAATCACGCCACCGTTGTCTTTAAGGGCGGCAACCATCTCATCTGACATATTGCGCATGAATCCCGGGATGAAGTAGCGTAGCGACGAGTGGCTGGCAATTACTGGAGTAGCCGTGAGTTCCAACACCTGCCAGAACGCGTTATCGGATAGGTGCGATACATCCACCATGACTCCGCGCTCGTTCATTGCCGGGATCAGGGTCTTGCCGAACGGGGACAGCCCTGCCCATGGCTCGTCCGGGTCGTAGGACGAGTCGGATATGTGGTTCGACTTTGAATGGGCGAGGGTGATGTAGCGGATACCGCGCTCGCGGAAATGGTCGAGGTTGTCGAAGCTGCCTTCGAGCGGTCCGCCGTTTTCCATTCCCATGGGAAATGCGATCTTTCCGGCTGCCCGGATGGTGGCAACGTCTGCCGGGCAGCTTGCGATCTGATACTTGTCGGGGGCTGCTTGCACCAGGCCTTCGACCAGGTCGATGAGATCATCGGCAAATGCGCGTGCGTTGCCTTCGGCGTCTACCTGCGCCGGAATGAAAATCGACATGAACAACGCATCCAGGCCCCCCGCTGCAGCCCTTGGGTAGTCGAAGTCCCCGTCTTCGGTTGCCTGGCTGACGTCAGCGGCGTTTCTGAACAGTCGAAACGGCACGTCGATATGAGTGTCTACGACCAGGTACTCGTGCGCGAGAGACACCACTTCCGGCCCGGGTTGCGCGCTCAGATCGGATGTTGATTGAGTATCACACGCGCATAGGCCGAGCAGCGTAACGGCGTAGAATATCTGACGCAGCATATAGGTTCCTCAGGTTTCGATCATGTTCACATGGGCTTGGTCTGCTGACAAGGTGGGGTAGAATGGCTGGCCTGCAGGGCTGGCAAATTGGGCGTGGCAAGACGGTAATCAAGCAGGACGATCTCATTGGGAGCGTTGCCGACGCGCTGCAGTTCATCTCTTATTACCACCTGGTAGACTTCATTCGTGCCATGCGCAAAGCCTATGAACGTGAAGAGTCGCCGGCCGCCAAGGCGGCGTTGACCCAGGTGCTGGTAAATTCCCGCATGTGCGCGCTGGGCAAGCGTCCGATCTGTCAGGATACCGGCATCGTAAACGTGTTCATGGAAGTCGGCATGGAGGTCTCCTGGGAAGGCGACTTGAGACACGCCTGCAGTGATCCATACCAAGGCCCAAAGATCTGGTCGGCTAAAGTCGCCGAACGAATCCAGTCCGTGGAAGTCTGAATTGTCGTTACCTCACGAAAGAAATCGATCAGTCGGGTAACGGCGTTATCCGCCGCTGCTTCCGAACACAGGAGAAAAGGTTAATGTTGACCAGACGAAGGGTTCTGGCTGCGAGTGCTGGTGTGTTGGCCACGGGTGTTTTTTCGGGGCGGGCTTACAGCGCCGAATCCGCCAGGCTGCAAACGGCCATGAACGAATCAGAGCTGATCTATGTTGCACCGATACTAAGCGACGGCGGCGCAAGCCGATGTCAGGCGGAAGTGTGGTTTGTTCACCACGCATCGAACCTCTACGTTGTTACCGCCAACGATGCGTGGCGCGCCCAGGCCGTTGGCAAAGGTTTGACGCGAACCCAGATCTGGGTCGGAGACGTTGGCGCATGGAACGACAGCAACGGCGCATATCGGGAACTGCCGCAGATACAGGCTGTTAGCAGTCAGGTGAGCGATGCCGATTCCCAATCCTCGGTGCTTGATGCGATGGGTGATAAATATAGGCTCGAGTGGGTCGTATGGGGTCCGAGATTCCGTAACGGACTAGCCGATGGATCCAGAGTTATGTTGCGTTATCAACCAGTTACAATTTAAACCTCGAATATTTGGAGGGTATCGGTTGTTCGAGAGTTTGCGGGTCGTGATCGCCAGGATCTTCCTGCTGGTGCTGATGTTCCCGGCCGGGGGCCTGGCGGGTGAACCCGCACACCAGGACAACGATGCCGGCGGCGTTCTGCCGTAAGAGGCGAACCGCACCGTGGCCTTCGAGACGGACGAGGCAACCTGGTTATCGTTGGACGTCGCGCCAGATGGAGCGATGCTGGTACTCGAAATACTCGGTGATCTGTATACGCTGCCCATTGACGGTGGTTCGGCCACTCGAATCACCTCGGGCATGGCCTATGACAGCCAGCCACGATTCTCGCCTGATGGCAGTCAGATTGTATTTGTCAGCGATCGTAGCGGCAGTGAAAACCTTTGGATTGCGAACGTTGCTGGCGACGATGCCACAATGCCACAATGCTCACCAAGGGTGGCCAACGCGTGCAGTTTGCCTCCCCGAGCTGGTCGCCAGACGGCAAACATATCGTGGTGTCGAAAACGACGTGGGATTTACGCACCTTCGAGTTGTGGGCCTATCACGTGGATGGCGGCAAAGGCGTGCAAATCACCAAAGCGCGTGCCTCCGAGGAAACGCCTGCAAGTCAGCGGCACAATGCGCTGGGCGCGGTTTACGCCATGGACGGGCGCTACCTTTACTATGCGCGCAAGTACGGCGGGTTCGGTTACAACCTGCATTTTCCGTTGTGGCAGATTGCCCGGCGTGATCTGGCTAGCGGCGAAGAAGACATCCTCACCCAGGCCCAGGGCA
>JAYGEV010000307.1:0-1749 GCA_046582225.1 Pseudomonadales bacterium | reverse complement strand
AAAACAGCACCGGGCCCTCGCAGAGGAACAGATACTCGGTGTCTTCCAGCGCGACAGTTTCGTCATGTAACACACCGTTAGGCTCGTAGTCGTAGTCCCCGGCATTCAGCACGCCGTCGCGAACCTGTAGCTTGCCCTTCAATACATAGGTGTGGGCATCGGACAGATGCTTGTGGGGTGCGGCGGTGTAGCCTTTATTCCAGCGAAACAGCGCGACCCAGCGGCCCGTCTCGGGGCCGGTCCACAATACCTTTATCCAGGCCATTCCGGGCTCGGTTTCGATCCAGGGTTCGTCGGCTCGAACGATGATGTCGGCCAGCTGATCATTGATCGGGTTGATTTCCTGCAGTGCCATGGTGCCCTCCTCGGGGTCCCTGATTTTGGTTAGCGCAGTACCGGCGTGGTCTGTCCTCGCATCCTTCGCGGTGCAGTATATCCCGCATTGGGATAACGTGTCGGCCAGCGCCTGTAGGGCGTCTAATTTCGACTGAGGAGGAACTCATGCCCCAAGCCCGTTTCAACCATATCGCGCTTTCAATGCCACCCGGCAGTCTGGCCGAGCATCGCGCCGATATCGAGAAGTTCTACGGCGGGATTCTTGGTGCCAATGTTTTCGATTATGGGGGAGTTGGAGGGTTCCTGATCATTTCGTTCGATGAGGGCTTCCCCAGCCAATCCTTTGTGCTCAATGAAGCAGAAGACTATATGCAGGCTCCGGGTTTCGATCACATCGGCCTGGAGTACGAGACCTATGAGGAGGTTGACGGGATTATCGCCGCGTGTAAGGAGTTCAAGAAGGGCGATGATCGAGTCGAAGTAGATGCGTTTTCCGACGCTAAGGACGATGGCTATGAATACCGCGCCTGCTATGTGAAATATCTGTTGCCGATGCGGCTGGATATCCAGGCGCTCAAATGGGAGCCCGGGCGCGAGCCAAGACAGTGGCGTTACGACCCCAAGACCGCCCCATGAGAGGCGGTCAGTCGCAAATCCCTCCATGAATTACCTTCTGGATTTTCACTCCCCTTTGCCAGACACTCCCGCACGGGAAGGGATCAAAAGGGGGGAAGCGGCCGGCAGCTAAGGGTCTGTCAGGGAAACAGGTATCGGCGCTGGTCATCAGTGTCTTTGGCGGCTGGGTGTTTTACCTGTCCATGGTTCAGCGGGGTGTGAATGTGGACCCGCTTCGCGACACCCTGCTTGACGAATGGGCGACGCTCTGGGCGTCCATTCTCGGCACAGCGCGGTGACACCGGCGTCTTCTTTCGCCACTTTGCGGTGGTCAGGGCATCGGCGAACTGCCAATCAGCGCATCATGCGCGCGAGAGCTCCATGTACCCGGCAGGGGGTTCGTAGCCAACGAACGTCTTGCCCAGCTCTTCGTAGTGTCGATACGAGATGAGGGCATGGTTTGCCGCCTGGTGTGCGTCGCGAAGTTGACGCTCCAGCGGGCTGTCCATTCGGCTTCCCGTGGTGGCTGCGGTGTTGTTGATCATGCCGACGATTTTCCTGCATGACTGCGCGGCATGCGCGCAGGCCAGCAACGCAGGCCAGAAGTACTCCCATTCCGGCGCCAGCCGCCCTCCGTCCGCCGGGAGCGGGCCGAGATGTTCTTCAAGTCGCTCTTGAGTGTCTATGACGAAGCTTCGCGCAGACAGCAACGTCGCCTGAGCCTCACCAATCCGATACTGGACCTGAGGCTGGTCCTTGAGGGTCGCACCTGAGCCCCATGGCGTCTTCCCCAGGGCG
>JAYGEV010000259.1:0-2139 GCA_046582225.1 Pseudomonadales bacterium | reverse complement strand
GATTCGGCGACGAGTTCGTCCACCAGTTGCTCACCCAGTCCGGTGGTATAACTGCCATCTAGAAACTGTGGATGCGCAATGACGCGCCGCAGATATGCAACGTTATGCTCTACACCAGCGATCTGCGTGTGTTGCAGCGCTGCGTCGAGACGGGCAATCGTCGCTTCCCGATTCGGACCGTGAGCAATCACTTTTGCGAGCATCGGATCGTAGTACACGCTCACCAAATCGCCCGCTACCACACCGGAATCGACGCGCACATTGTCTGGAAACTCCAGATGCGCCAACGTACCCGAAGAGGGCAGGAACCGCCTGCCCGGATTCTCCGCGTAGATTCGTACTTCCACCGCATGCCCCTGCCGCCGAACCTCGGCTTGCGAAAAATCGAGATCCTCCCCGGCCGCGATGCGCAATTGCCATTCCACCAGATCCAAGCCTGTGATCGCTTCGGTAACCGGGTGCTCGACCTGCAAACGGGTGTTCATCTCCATGAAGAAGAACTCGTCTTCTTCGGCAATGAACTCTACCGTTCCAGCGCCGAGGTAACCGACGGATTTTGCGGCCTGAACCGCCGCCACGCCCAGACGCTCGCGCAGCTCGTCGGAAACCGTAGGTCCCGGAGCTTCTTCAACCACTTTCTGATGGCGGCGCTGCATCGAGCAATCGCGCTCATTCAAATGCAGCGTGTGTCCGGTTCGGTCCGCCAGGATCTGCACTTCCAGGTGCTTGGCCACCTGCAGATACCGCTCGAGCAGCATGCGGTCATCGCCGAAAGCGGCGCGCGATTCGCGACGTGCGCCGCTGAGCGCTGCCGCAAAATCATCGGACGCATTCACCAGTCGCATACCCTTACCACCGCCGCCGGCCGAAGCTTTGATCAGCAGCGGAAATCCTACCGCTTGCGCGTGGTGAGCAAGTTGTGCGTCGCTCTGCTCGTCGCCCTGGTAGCCGGGCACCACCGGAGTGCCAGCTGCGGCAACGGTAAGCTTGGCTTCGATTTTCGATCCCATGGCACGAATGGCTTCAGCAGAAGGGCCAACAAAGATGATGCCCCGGTCCGCACATGCCTCGGCAAACTCAGCATTTTCCGAGAGAAATCCGTAACCTGGATGGATCGCGTCCGCCCCGGTCGCCAGCGCTGCGTCAACAACCGCACCGATATCCAGATAGCTCGCGAGTGCTGGAGCCGCTCCGATTCGAATTGCACGATCGGCAACCTTTACATGTTGCGCATCGGCGTCGGCATCCGAATACACCGCAACAGTGCGCAGGCCCATTCTCGATGCGGTACGCATGATCCGACAGGCGATCTCGCCGCGATTTGCGATTAACAAACTGCTAAACACATCTACATCCTGAACACGCCGAAGCTGGAACTCGACTGCATGGGTTCGCGGCAGGCGATCTCGAGCGCAAGGCCAAGAACCCGACGCGTATCGACCGGGTCGATCACGCCATCGTCCCACAACCGCGCACTGGCGAAGTAAGGATGGCCCTCCCGATCATACTGTTCGCGGATGTCATTCATAAACGATTCCTGCTCCGAGTCCGGCCAGTCGTCCCCACGCGCCTGCATACCGTCGCGGCGTACCGTAGCAAGTACATGAGCAGCCTGCTCCCCGCCCATCACCGAAATACGTGCGTTGGGCCATGTCCACAGCATCCGGGCGCCATAGGCACGCCCGCACATCGCATAGTTCCCCGCGCCGAACGAACCTCCGATCACCACGGTGAACTTCGGCACGCTCGCGCAGGCAACCGCCGTCACCATCTTGGCACCATCCTTGGCAATACCCTGGTGCTCGTACTTTTTACCGACCATAAATCCGGTGATGTTTTGCAGAAACAGCAGTGGAATACCCCGGCGATCTGCAAGCTGGATAAAGTGCGCGCCCTTTAACGCCGATTCCGAAAACAGAATCCCGTTGTTGGCGAGAATCGCGACTGGCATGCCCTCAATGTGAGCGAACCCACAAACCAGCGTTTCGCCGTAGAGCGCTTTGAACTCGTGGAACTCGGATGCGTCGACGAGTCGCGCAATGACATCACGTACATCGAATGGCGTGCGCGTATCGGTTGGAAGAACCCCATACAGTTCATCAGCATCGTACGCCGGCGTTCGTGAAGGCTCCACGGTCA
>JAYGEV010000177.1:0-4899 GCA_046582225.1 Pseudomonadales bacterium | reverse complement strand
CGCAGCGCATCATTCCGCCTCCCACACCCATTCTTTTTTCTCTCGCTGACGCTCCGTTACATCCGCGGCATCTACGTAGAATTGCAGATACCAATCACGTAACAGGTGGACAGGTCCGTCCCCATCGCACAACAGTGGGTTGTCGACGCGGATTTTGTTATGCCAGATGTCGACGTCCTGTTTGAAGGCGAGTTGAGTCATCTCCGTATACTGGTCGACCATGGCCTGGTTTTCCTCATCCGAGAGGCCCGGAATTTTTTCAACCTTGACGCCGTGACGTAGCAGAAAGCGATCCAAGTCCAGAGGAACATGGCTGACCAGCTGCAAGGAACGCTGTTGCATGCCGTTTCCTTCATTGATCATTTTACACATCATGTAGGCGGGGCCATAGTAGGTCGCCTCGGAGATCATCTCCCCGCCTTCATCATATTCGGACCCTTCCTCGTTCTTTCCGTGCATGATTTGAGTCAGGGTGTGTCCGTGGAAGATATTCTTGAAGTACGTGGGGGGGACGCCGTGTACCGTCATGAAGTGCGCTTTGTCCGACATGTTATCGACGAGTTCACGACAGTTGACGTCGATCACATTTTCTTCAAGCACCCAATCAGACCAGCCTTCTGAATGGCACAGTTCCTCTCTTGGAACGGTGACATCGACGGCCGGCGCGTTGCCTTCAGGATCATTCCACACAAACAGCAGTTGGTTTTCTTCGTAACTTGGCCAGGCCTTGATTCGGGCGTTGGGTGGAATGCGCTTGGCGTAAGGAATGTCTTTGCAATAGCCGTCACTGCCCCAGCCCCATCGGTGGTAGGGGCAACGAACCATGTCGCCTTCAACCTGGCCCATGGACAGGTCACCCCCCATATGTGGACAGGCCGCATCCAGGATACGAGCGGCACCGTCGGCGCCGCGAAAGACCACGAGATGTGTCCCGAACGCATCCACCCGCTGAGGCTCGTTGGAGAAATCGGAGGCTCGACCCAAACAGTGCCAGCCCCGGGCGTATCGGTTTGGCGGCGGGGTGGAATCAATTATTCGAATGGGCGCGTGACTCACAGTGTATTCTCCTGTAAAAACTTTCTGCGTCGCGGATTTTGTTGTTCCACCATGGTATCCGGGTCTTGTGATTGATGCAGCACGCTTCTCGTAAGGCCTGCTTCGGACGCCAATAGAAAAGGCAACGTTGGCTCATTTTCTCTATTATACGTGGCCAGTATAGGGCCAACTCTCAGGTCCTGTAATTGTGGGTGTCGGGGAGGCACGAGATGGAAGTAGGTACGGTTTTGATCATGCAGAGCTTTGGCTATGGCGGGATCAGTGACGCTCAAGTTTATGACCAAGACACGGCTCTGGCCCTTCAGTCGGAAGAGCAGGGCTTTGATCATATCTGGGTGGTGGAGCATCACTTCGAGGACTACGCCTTCTGTCCAGACAACTTCGTCTATCTGGCAAATCTCGCCGCCCGCACAAGCCGGATCAAGCTCGCAACGGGGGCTGCCATCCTGCCGTGGAACAGTCAGCCCATTCGTGTCGCCGAGAAGGCGGCCTTGCTGGACCATCTGAGCGGTGGGCGGCTGATCCTCGGGATCGGACGAGGGCTGTCGCGCCACGAGTTCGAAGGTTTTGGTATTGAAATGGGCGAGTCGCGCGAACGCTTCGACGAATCCGCGCCAATGATCATCGAGGCACTCGAGACAGGCTGGATGGAAGCCCATGACGGAAAATACTTCACGCAAAAGCGTACCGAGATTCGGCCCAGGCCCGAGCGCAGTTTCAAAGGACGAACGTGGCAGGTCGCCATGAGTTCTGAATCCGCCCTTCAAGCCGCGCATCTGGGTCTGCCCATGATGGCCTTCAGTATCAAGGCCCGAGAGCAGGAGAAAGCTGAGTTCGAGGATTACAGGACGGCCTTCAAGACAATCCATGGATCCGAACCCCCTCGGCCCATGCTGGCAGACCTCATGTACTGCGATTCAGACCCTGATCGCGCTCGGGATTATGCACGGCGCTACTGCGGCGGCTATCTCCACAGCGTCATGAGCCACTACGAGATGATGGGCGATCACTTCGACAAGGTGGGTGGCTACGATGCCTATGGTCAGAATGCCAAGATCTTCAAGGAAATGGGCATGGAAGAATTCGTCAAGCTCTACGTCGGCTTGCAGTCCTGGGGCACACCAGACCAGATGCTTCGCAAGTTCGAAGCGCGACGCAAACTCTTCGGCGATTTCGGGGTTCTCGGCATTTTCCGGTACGCGGGCCTGCCCTTCGAGGATGCCCAGAAGAGTCAGGAGCTCTTCAGCCAGGAAGTGCTCCCGGTACTGAAAAGCTGGGAAGCCCAGGATGCCGCCTGAGCACGCTTAATAGTTCTGGGGAAGGTGGTTTTGTGTCCGCGGATGGCAGCGCAAAATTCGATCACGTCGTCGATGTTCTGGTGGTGGGGACCGGAAATGGTGGCCTTACCGGTGCATTGTCTGCGAAGTCGAGTGACCAGGATCAGATCCTGGTCATCGAAAAGCAGCATTGCCTTGGGGGCACCAGTGCTTCTTCCGGCGGAGGCGTCTGGATTCCGAACAATCGCTATGCACGAGAAGCCGGCGTGGACGACTCCATCGATGAAGCGCGGGCCTATCTGCGGGCGACCATTCCAGCAGACGAATATCAAGCCGCACTGGTAGACGTCTACCTTGAACGGGGTCCGGAGATGGTGGACTTCCTGCACGAGAATTCACTGGTGCGCTACGAAAGCCTCCCCAGCTATCCCGACTATTTCAATGAGGCGCCCGGGATGAGGCCGGGGCATCGTTCCATGGAACCTTCACCCGTCTTTATGAGCAAGCTGGGCGAAGACGCTGGATTGCTGCACGAACCCAACCCCCAGACCCTGCTCTTCGGTCGTCTGGCTTTCACCCAGGAAGAACTGCACCTCTTCGTCACGCAGACATCGGGGTGGATGAGTACCCTGCTGAAGCATCTCCTTGTCTACGCGCTAGACCTTCCCTGGCGATTGAGATTCAAGCGTGCTCGTCGTCTGACGTTGGGAGCCGCCGGCGTGGCTCGCCTCCTTATCTCGCTGAGCAACGCAGAGATTCCGATATGGCGCTCTACCCGTCTCCTCGACTTCATCACTGAGCGGGGCAAGGTGGTGGGGGTTCAAGTGGAGCGCCACGGTAAACGCCTGAACGTGGGCACTCGACGTGGCGTTTTGCTTGCCTGTGGGGGCTTCGAGCAAAATCCGCAGATGCGCAAGGCCTACCTCCCCGCGCCCACGAACGCGGCCTGGACTGCGGGATCTCGGGGCAATCAGGGCGAGGGTATCGAAGCAGCAACCCGAATCGGCGCAGCCGTAAGATTCATGGACAAGGCGTGGTGGTGCACCACGCTCACCGTGCCCGGGGAGTCATCGCCCAGGCTCAGTATTTTCGAGAAATCCATGCCCGGAAATTACACCGTGAATTCTTCCGGCCACAGGATCGCCAATGAATCCCAAAACTACCAAATGTTCATGCGAGCGCTCCTCGAAAAGCATGCATCCGGTGAGAACTGTTTACCTCTTTATATGGTCTTCGATGCCGATCACCGTCGGAAGTACCCTGTGGGCCCACTGATGCCTGGAAAGTTCCTACCCGACCCGTTTGTCTCGAAGTCATGGTTCACCAGCGGATTCATCACGCGCGCCCAGAACCTGGAAGAACTCGCCGAGAAATTGGAAATCGACAAAGCGTCGCTAACCGCGACGGCCGAGCGCGTCTCGGGCTTCGCGCGCAGTGGCAAAGATCTGGACTTCATGCGCGGTGATTCGCTCCATGACCAGTTCTACGGAGATCCCGAAGTCTCTCCCAATCCCTGCCTCTCTCCGCTGGAGAAAGCGCCCTTTTACGCGATTCGCATCGACCCAGGTGACTTCGGGACCTGCGGAGGGGTGATTATTGACGCTCATGCACGCGTCCTGAATACCCATGGGGTGCCCATCGAGGGGCTATACGCAACGGGGAACTGCACCGCAGGTCTGCTCACCACCTATCCCGGCCCGGGGGCCACACTGGGCCCAGCGATGACCTTCGGTTACATCGCCGGGCGCGAAATGGCAAATCGACTCCCGGCCGACGCCGCTCGCGTAGGCCGGCTAAACTCAGCAACGAATAACGATGCGGCGTGGAGGAGTAGCTTAGTTGAATAGAGCCGAATACCTTGAGCGCGCTCGGAGTGTGCTCCCAGGCCTACGCGATCGGGTCGTGGACTGCGAGAAGATGCGTCGTCTGCCAGATGAGAACTTCAACGCCTTCCAGGAAGCCGGACTCTTGCGTGCCTTGCAGCCCTTGCGTTGGGAGGGGTTTGAGCTTAACCCGCTAACCTTCTACGAAGGCGTCATCGAGGTCGCTGCTGTGTGTCCTTCCAGCGCCTGGGTGCTGGGTGTGGTGGGCGTTCACAACTGGCAGCTGGCGCTTTTTCCTGACCAGGCCCAGGAAGATGTCTGGGGTGCGGACACGAGCGTCCAGATCAGTTCCTCCTATGCGCCCACCGGCAAGGTGCGTTCAGTGGATGGCGGGTTTCAGCTCGAAGGCCGTTGGTCGTTTTCCAGTGGCTGCGATCACTGTCAGTGGGTTTTCCTTGGGGCGATCATCCGCAAACAAGGCGAACAATCGGAAATGCGTACTTTTCTCGTTCCCCGAAGCGACTACGAAATTGATGATACCTGGCACGTCGCAGGGCTTTCTGGCACCGGCAGCAAGGACATCGTGGTAGCCGATGCCTTCGTGCCGGAGCATCGTACGCACAGCCTGGTCGATGCCTTCAACTTGAATAGCCCGGGGCAAAAAAACAATCGCGGCGCGAGCTTCGCCCTGCCGTTCGGCATGGTCTTCCCGTTTGGTATCTCGGTTCCAGCTATCGGTGCGG
>JAYGEV010000176.1:0-1937 GCA_046582225.1 Pseudomonadales bacterium | reverse complement strand
CATGCGCGTCATCGGGGCCGGGGAAAAATGATCAAACGCTCTCCGGCGACGTCGCCTAAGGGACGTGACTAGCCTACATATCGGGGTTCGGATACCGTAAAGTAGATCGATGTCCGCGCGCGAGAAACAAGATGTCTAATCTGGATGCGCAGAGGCTGCGTCTGCAGCCCGTGTCCGTCACGCGCCGGATGTCCGCGTCGCTGCCGGGTTTGCGCGAGCTCGCCCAGGACAAAGGTCTGAAGATTCATCATCTGGGGGCGGGCTATCCGCATCCGGAAGTGACCGACCCGCGGGACTTTCTCGTTCATCGAGAGGCGTACTTCAAACATCTGGAGGATGCTGAGGGGCTGAACGATCCGAGGGTATTGCCCGAGTACCTCAGAGAGTCGTTTTCGTATACCGATACTCTGGGGCCGGTTTCGACGCGCGAAGTTTTCGCCCGGGTGTATGGCAACGACTGGGGCATTACGATGAACCCGGATCATCTGGTGCCAACCGTCGGTGCGACCGGCGGCATCAGTCTGACCTGTTCGATTTTCGAGCGACCCGGGATGCCGCTTGCGTACATCACGGATGCGCCGACCTATGCCGGCTTTCTCGCTCGCTCGATGCTGTCCCAGCAGGTGGAGATTTACAGTGTCGGGATGGACGACGAGGGACCGATCCCGGATGAATTTCGCCGTCAGATTCAAGCCGCCCGGGCCAGCGGCAGGTTCGTGCCGTTCTACTACACCGTGCCCGACGGTCACAATCCGGCAGGGTTTTCGTTCAGCCAGCGCCGGCGTGAGGCGATCGTTGAGATCTGCCGCGATGAGAGCATCCTGATCCTCGAAGACGCGCCCTACATCTACATCAGCTTCGCGGACGCGAAAGAGCGCGCCCAGCCATTTCTCGCCATCGATCCCAGGCAGACCGTACACCTGTTCACCGGTTCGAAGATCGGCTTCCCGGGGCCTCGAGTCGGATTCCTGTACTCCGAAGCCGAAATGACGATCGCCGACGGCAAGCGCGCCTCGGTTACCGAGTTTGCGCTGACCGAGGCGAGCGCCGATCTGCTGTTTCAGAACCCGGCGGCGTTGCTTGGGTTCGAAGCATTGCTGCACGAAGCGGATTTCTCCGAGCGCAAGTCGTTGTGGCCGGTGGCCGAGGGCAAGCTCACGGTATATCGGGAGAACCGCCGCATCATGCTCGAAGGACTGGAGCGCGGTCTCGGAAAATTCCCCGAACAGTTTCACTGGACTCGTCCTCAGGCCGGGTTCTTCACCGTGTTTACATTTCTCAACAGTGCCGTTCGCACCGATGATGAGTTCATCAACAACATGGTTGCCGAGTACGGGCTGGTGGTGATTCCGATGTATGATTTTTATCCGCGCGACGCGCGCGCGCGTCGCGCGGATGTCGGCTACGACCAGCTGCGTTTGTCGTTTTGTTTCAGCGAGAGCGTGGGCGAGCAGCGACGTAAAGATCTGCAGGAATCGGTTGCGGCGTTTTGTGTCGCGGCCAAGGCCGTTGCCGGCGTGTAGAACCGCGCGGGGGTACGACCGCCGCCGCGCAGTATGTCCGTCGCGTTAAGCTAGTCAGTCTTCCGCCGCCGGGCGCTGATCTGCCCGGTGTTGAACCCCAGCCAGTGCATGCGCCCCAGATAGCGCGCGTGCTCGATTTTCAGACAGCGATCCATGATCACCTGCATGCCGCCAGCCTCGGCGATCTCCGCGGCTTCTGCGCTGATCACGCCAAACTGCAGCCATAGAAACCGGGCACCAGTCTCCACCGCCTCGCGGGCGATGTCGGGCGCGGCACTCGGGTCCCGGAACACGTCAACCACAGCCACCGGCTCGGGAATATCCGATAGCGATGGATAGCTGCGCTGACCCAGAATCTTGGTTTCACGGGGATTGACCGGCACCATCTGATAGCCGTGGCGCTGCAGATAGAAG
>JAYGEV010000174.1:0-2787 GCA_046582225.1 Pseudomonadales bacterium | reverse complement strand
ATGTTCTGGCGAATATTGACCAGCGCTTTGTCGCGAGCGCCAAGATGCAGGTTCAAGCTTCCACAACACACTTCGCCGTCCGCGTAGACGACCTCAAAACCTCGCTTATCCAGCAACTCGGCAAGAGCAGTATTGGCCTGTGGCGTTGCCACCCGCTGTACGCAGCCCTGCAGCACCAGCACGCGGCGCGCATGACCTGCGCGAACCGTCGGCTTGAAACGTTTGAGTTTCGGAAGCGCCTGGCGCAGCCGGCCGGGCAACATCCAGCGAAACCAGCCTCCGAATCGTGCCAATGCCCTGAACCGTCCGGGATATGGCACCACGGCCATCAACCAGCGCCGTATTGTGAGGCTGAGCCAATTGCGCGGCTGGGATCGCTCGATGATGTCCCTTCCGAATTCCAGCAACTCGCCGTACGCGACCCCGCTGGGGCAGGTGGTTTCGCAGGCACGACAGGTCAGACAACGATCCAGGTGCCGCTGGGCGGTGGGATTCCCGGTACCGCTCTCAAGTACCTCTTTGATGAGATAGATTCTACCGCGAGGCCCATCCAGCTCGTCCGCGGTGATCTGATAGGTGGGGCAGGTAGCGTTGCAGAAACCGCAGTGCACACAACTCCGCAGTATCTGTTCGGCACGACTGGCTTCGGCGCTATCGCGAAGGTCCTTGTGGAGTTCAACATGCATCAGCGCTCACCAGCCCGGGATTGAGGATGTTTTTGGGATCGAATGCCGCTTTCAGTCGCTGATGATACCTGCTCAGCGCTGCGGGCATGTTCCCGGCGGTCAGCTGCGCATAACCGGCACTGAACGGTGCTGCTGTCCCGCCGAGGTGTTCGGCGAGCGTAACGTCATCCGCATCTGGGCCAGTCACCCATCGCAACGCACCGGCCCACTCAATGAGCGCATTGCCGCTCGGCGCAGCAGCGCCCGGCGGCAGCGACCAGCGCCACACCTCAGCGTCGGTCCTGAACGTCGGTAGTTCATGATCTCGAAGCTGTTGCCAGTAATGGTCGCGCTCCACAATTTCGCCGCCGATCTGGGCACACGCACTGAGCACAGCGGCTTCGGCCCCGGACAAGCGGACCCGCAGTTGCCCGGCATCGAAACAGGTACCGCTCAGCGGCAGCGGCCGGCGCGCGAAATCGCGTACCCGAGCCAGGCTTTCCGCTGCCGACAATTTCAAAACACAGGTACGCTCAGCCGATGGCTGCGGCAACAGCCTGATGCTCGCCGTCAGTATGACGCCCAGCGTTCCAAACCCGCCGACCTGCAAACGCGACAGGTCGTAGCCGGCAACGTTTTTCATGACCTTGCCACCAAAAGTAAGCTGTTCGCCCAGGCCATTGACGAGTTCGATCCCGAGCACGCAATCGCGCACCGATCCCCACCATGGTCGTCCAGGGCCTGACAGGCCGGAAGCGATCGCGCCACCGAGGGTTCCCCCTCCGGAAAACATCGGCGGGTCGAAGGGAAGCATCTGCTGCTCGCGAGCGACGATCGCTCGCAGCTCACGTAACGGCGTACCGGCCCGAGCCGTTAATACCAGTGAGTCGGGCTCGTAGTCGAGCACGCCGGTAAGCTCGGCAACAGACAACATACTCACAGGTGAATCCTGCTGAGTCGGCATCAGAAACGACTTGCTTCCGGAACCCGATATCGCCAGCCCCTGACCGCTCGCGTGGGACTGTTTGACCGCTTCCACCAGCCGTCGAGCTTCGCCGCTTTGCGATGCCGTCAACTAGAAGCGCTCGAGGTTTGGAAACGGCAACCGGCCGCCGTGAACATGCATACCACCCACCTCAGAGCAACGCGCCAGTGTCGGAATGGCTTTGCCGGGGTTGAGCATCTCGTTCGGGTCGAAACACACTTTCACCCTGAAGAACTGCCTAAGTTCGGAATCTGTAAACTGCACACACATCTGATCCAGCTTCTCTACCCCGACTCCGTGTTCGCCGGTGATCGTGCCGCCCACGGCGACGCACAGCTCAAGGATTTTCCCACCCATTTCCTCTGCAGCAGCCAGCTCTCCGGTTCGACCCGCGTCGTACACAATCAATGGATGCAGATTGCCATCGCCGGCATGGAATACGTTTGCCACGGCAAGTCCGTAGTGTTCCGACATTTTCTCAATTTCTTTGAGGACCCTGGCCAGCTGCGAACGTGGGATGGTGCCATCCATGCAGTAGTAATCCGGAGCCAGTCTTCCCACTGCCGGAAACGCGGCTTTTCGGCCCCGCCAGAGATTGGCCTGTTCCTCGGGATCGGTCGCAAGGCGCACGGCGAACGCCCCGAATTCATTGAATACCCGTCTCACCAGCGCGACGCTCGCGTCGACCTCGGCGGTCGTGCCGTCAACCTCGCAGAGCAGTATCGCCTCTGCTTCGCGGGGGTATCCAGCATGTACAAAATCCTCGGCCGCCTGAACAGCAAGCCGATCCATCATCTCCAGTCCAGCAGGCACGAGACCCCCGGCAATGATCTGACTGACCGTTTCTGCGGCGCTGTCGAGATCGTGAAAGGCGCCGAGCAACACGCGCCTCTCCGGGGGAACCGGCAACAGCTTGACGGTGATTTCAATGATCACGCCGAGCATTCCCTCGGATCCGGACATCAGAGCCAGCAGGTCGTAGCCAGGGCTATCCAGAGCCTTGCCGCCGAGGACGAGTTCCTCACCTTCAATCGTCAACAGCTTCAGCCCGACCACGTTGTGTACGGTCAAGCCATATTTGAGGCAATGCACGCCGCCGGAATTCTCGGCCACGTTACCGCCGATACTGCAGGCAAT
>JAYGEV010000169.1:0-3743 GCA_046582225.1 Pseudomonadales bacterium | reverse complement strand
TTTGCCTGCCCATGCTCATGGGAGCAGAAATATATCGCTGGGTGGACCTAGACGGAATCGTCAACTTCACGCAGTTGAAACCGCGCGGCGTGCCAGCACAGCAGATCGTTACCGGCAAACACAGCACGATTGTCACCGAGGCAATCGATCCGCTGGACGGAGAACCTCTAGGCGGCCAGTCCAACAACGGGGTACGACTCACCCCGGAACAACAGCAGATGCTCGACGACCTTGAGGCAGCAGAACAGGCACGTCAGGACGAGATCGCCAAAATCAAAAAAGCCAGCTGCAGTAAATCCCGCAATCTGCTGGGCCGGCTATCGCGCACGAGCCGAATCCGGGTGCGAGACAGCGATGGCTCTGAACGGATCATGGGCGAGGACAAACGCCAGCAACGCATCACCGATGCCCAGCGGGGAATTTCTGAGAACTGCATTTCCTGACGAATCGTCGATGCTACGAGCCTAGCCACACGAGTGTTGCCATTCGGCCAGTGGTCCCGTCCCGCCGATACGAGAAAAAACGCTTGTCGTCAAACGTACAAATTCGCTCGCACCACACTTCGGCCACGCCCAGATAGTCGAGCTGCATCGCTGCAAGTTCGGCCAGATCAAGCTGATACTTCCCGGACGGACCGAGGCTGGCATGCAAACAGCGTTCGGCCAGGCGCCCGACGTCGGTCATCCCGCGCACCGCGTCTGCAACCTCCTGTCCAACCTGGTAGGCGTCCACGCCGATTGCCGGTCCGATCCAGGTTCGATATTGATCCGGGTCGTCTGGCAGCGCGCGCAGCACGTTAGCCAGAACCCCCGCCACGAGCCCGCGCCAACCCGCGTGGGCGACCGCGATCACGCTTGCGCTGCAATGCGAAAACACCACCGGAACGCAGTCCGCGGTCAGCACCGCCAGGGCGATCCCCGGTCGCGTAGTCCATGCAGCGTCTGCTTCAGGCGTGCTCGAGGCCGTCGTCGTGTCAACGTGTACAACATCGGTCCCATGCACCTGATCGAGCCATTGAATCCGGTCTATGCCAATGCTCGCATTGAGCAGTTCTCGATTCCGCGCCACCGCGACTCCGGCATCACCGACGTGCGCCGCCAGGTTCATGCCGGCATAGCCTCCCCTGCTCACACCGCCCTGCCGGGTGGTCGTGAGCGCCTGGGCCCCAGCCGGCCAGTTTGCTGCAATCCAGTGATCACGCACGCCCATCGCCCCTACCTGCCCGCATCCGCACCCAGCGCCTCTATCAGCGTCTGCATATCCGTCGGCGGTGGGGTCTGGAAACTCATCGGTGCGCCGCTGCCTGGATGCTCAAAATCAAGGCGCTCGGCGTGCAGCGCCTGACGTTTGAAGCTCTGCAGCAACTGAATCGTCTGCGAGCTTGCGCCAGCCGGGAGACGACCTCTGGCACGGTAACGTGAATCGCCAACCAGAGGATGACCAATGCTGCTCAGATGCACGCGAATCTGATGGGTGCGGCCGGTTTCCAGCGCCGCGGTGATCAGGGTGTGGCTTCGGTAGCGTTGTACCACGCGAACCCGAGTCAACGCTTCTCGCCCGTCCTCACGAACGCGTTGCAGGGTTCTTCTTACCGGATCGCGGCCTATAGGACGATCAATGTCCTGACCACCAACCATCACGCCCTCCACCAGCGCGGCGTATTTCCGCGCAATCCGGCGCTCCTGCAGGGCGTCCACCAGGCGCTTGTGGGCTCCCAGATGGGCTGCAATCAGCAACAGGCCGCTGGTATCCTTGTCCAGACGGTGCACGATCCCCGCACGCGGTACGAGTTCGAGCGAACGTCGGTGGTTGAGCAGCCCATTGACCAGCGTCCCGCGTGGATTTCCCGCGCCTGGATGCACGACGACACCGGCAGGTTTGTTGATCACTAGAAGATCAGCATCCTCATATATCACCTCGAACGGTACCGGCTCCGCAGTTTGCCAGTCCTCCTTGGCTTCGAGACGCGCGTTGAGCCGCAGGGTCTCGCCCCCCAGCAGCCTGATTTTTGGTTTCACCTGCTCGCCATCCACGGTCAACGCGCCGGCCTGAATCCAACCCTGCAACGCCGCACGGGAGAACTCGTCAAACAATACCGCAGCTATCTTGTCAACCCGTTCGCCAGCCAGATCCGAGGGGACCGTAGATTGTCGAGTGACCTCAGACATTACCTGTCATCGTTCTAAGTCGGTTGCAACCGTACGCCAAATCAGTAAATTAGCGAAACTTTCCTGATCAACCCACCGTCTAATCGCATATGCCCTACGATTTCCCAGCCATAAGCAAGACCCTCCTGGCACCAATCCTGCTGTGTGCTGTTGCACTGTCAGGCTGCTCGTGGATGCCGTTCATCGGCGACAAGAACAAAGAGTTAGAAGCCGATCTGGACACCACCGAGCAAGTCCTCTACCGGAACGCACAACGGTCCTTGCGGGCGGGCAACTATGATCAGGCGATCAGCGGGCTGCAGTTGCTCGACGCACGGTTCCCATTCGGTCGCTATGCCGAGCAGGCCCAGCTGGAGATCATCTATGCCCACTACATGTCCTACGATCACGATACGGCACGACTCTCGGCCGACCGTTTCATGCGACAGAACCCCCAGAATCCCAACCTCGACTACGCCTACTATCTAAAAGGCCTGGCGGCGTTCAACAAAAATCGGGGTTTGCTGGATCGGTTTTTCGCTTCCGACCTTTCCAAGCGGGATATGACTTCTGCCCGGGAAGCTTACGCGGACTTCGGGCAGCTGCTGGCGAGATACCCCAACAGCCAGTATGCGCCGGATGCTACTCAACGCATGATTTACCTGCGCAACATGCTGGCCGACTCCGAGATTCACGTTGCCAACTACTATATGAGCCGCGGTGCATACGTGGCTGCAAGCAACCGTGCCCGCTACGTGGTGGAGACCTACTCAAAGTCGCAGGCAGCGGCTGATGCGCTCGCGATCATTGTTGAGGCAAACTGGAAGCTCGGGTTACCTGACGCCGCCAACGATGCGCTTCGTGTCCTCGCAATCAACTATCCGCAATATCCTGCCTTCGATACGAGCGGAGATCTGGTGCTCGCTGAGCGCGTACGTAATCGGGACCGATCATGGACCAATCTGGTGACGCTCGGACTGCTGGACCGACCGGATGTGCCACCGCCCATCAAGCTCGAACACCCGGAGGGATTCGAGCCGCCCGCAATCGAACCTTCCAGCCAACCACCGGCGAAGAAGAAAAAGCGCGGGATGTTCAGCTGGTTGCCATTCGTCGGCTAGATTGGGCGGACAATGCATCGCCGAAACACGCTGATTTGTCGCGCGTCGCAGAAAATATTCAACGATTCGGTAGCATAGCGACCTATCGGACTCAGGAGCAGGGGTTCAACCCACGCACCCGATGATCAGCTATCACGATGAGATCATTCGCGAGATCGAACAGCGCCGGTTCGATCTCGGCCTGGGACTGCTGAAAGTCTTCAACTACTATCGGGTTCTGGTGGGCCTCACGCTGCTCACGGTTTTTTCTCAGAATCTGATGGGATCGCGACTCGGCAACCTCGAACCCAGCCTGTTTCTTTGGGTGATCCTCAGCTACATGTTAATCAATCTCGGACCGGCGGGTCGCAGTCGCCCGGATTCCCCGCCACAACGCAGTAGCCAAGTCCCCACTCGTTATCGGTATCACCTGAATCAACGCTTTGAATACTTACCACGCCGCCCAGTTTTGCGGCCTCGCTGCGGGCATAATTCA
>JAYGEV010000089.1:0-9367 GCA_046582225.1 Pseudomonadales bacterium | reverse complement strand
ACAATTTTTCCATAGACACCCAGTTCTACCCGCTGGGTTCGTGCACGATGAAGTACAACCCGCGCGGAGCGCACAAAGCGGCCAGCCTGCCGGAGTTTCTGGCGCGCCACCCGCTGGCGCCAGTTGCCGTGAGCCAGGGATTCATGGCGTGTCTGTTTGATCTGCAGGAGATTCTTAAGGATGTCACCGGCATGCCGGGGATGTCGCTCACGCCGATGGCGGGCGCCCAGGGCGAGTTTGCCGGGGTTGCGATGATCCGCGCCTACCACGAGGCCAACAACGATGGTGAGCGTCGCGAGATCCTGATACCGAGCACGGCACACGGCACCAACCCCGCCACCGCGGTGATGTGCGGGTACCAGGTGTCTGAGGTGGCCGTGGACAGCTCGGGAGACGTGAATCTCGAAGCGCTCAAAGCAGCGGTCGGGCCTCAAACCGCTGGATTGATGATGACCAATCCGTCTACCTGCGGCGTGTTTGAGCGGCGGATACAGGATATTTCGGCGTGCGTCCACGATGCCGGTGGATTGCTCTATTACGACGGCGCAAATCTCAATGCCATTCTCGGACAGGTAAAACCCGGGGATATGGGGTTCGATGTGCTGCACATGAACCTGCACAAAACATTTGCCACACCCCATGGTGGTGGGGGCCCGGGAGCTGGTCCCGTAGGGGTTTGTGAGCGCTTACTTCCCCATCTTCCGGTGCCGTTTGTGGGTCGCTCGGATCGCGGCGAATACCACTGGATTACCGAGCGCGATCTGCCTTTGAGCATCGGTCGACTGTCCGGGTTCATGGGCAACGCCGGGATTCTGCTGCGCGCGCTTGCTTACGCGTTGATGCTGGGTCGGGAGGGAATGCGTCGAGTCGGCGAATATGCAACGTTGAATGCCAATTATCTTGCCCATCGACTGGCCAGCGCGGGGTTTGAGCTTGCCTACCCTGACCGACGCGCCACCCACGAGTTCATTGTGACCTTGGCCAGCCAGGCGCGTGATCAGGGCGTGACTGCGATGGATTTCGCTAAGCGCCTGCTCGATTACGGGGTGCATGCGCCGACAACATACTTTCCCCTGCTGGTGCCGGAATGCTTTCTCATCGAGCCGACGGAAACGGAAACCCGGGCCGAGTTAGACGCGTTTGTAGATGCGCTTGTGGCTATCCAGCAGGAAGCCGAGAGCGATCCGGAGTATCTAAAGGGAGCGCCATACACCTTGCCGGTACGGCGGCTCGACGACGTCAAAGCCGCACGCGAACTCGATCTGGTCTGGCGCGCCGATTGACGCCCCGAATCAGCCGCTGTTCAGTGCGGAGGCCAGGGCTTCGGGCGTGTCCAGCGGCAACGAGCAGGCCAGCCCGCTGCACACATACGCGACGGTTCTGCTCTGGGTGTCCGCGCTCACGAGTTTCGGCAGGTAGCTGGGAATGACGCTCACGCCGGCATACGGAATCACATAGCTCGCGCGCCATGGCTTGTAGCCATTATCGAGCGCCTTGCGCCAGGCCGCCATCGGGGCCGATCCGGAATCATCCGGCCCGCGAATGATCACCAGCTGAGGCGGATCCAGTTCGCTCTGCAATCCGCTGAGCAGGCTGCAGTGCCCCGCCGGGTATTGCTCCATCGCTGCTCGGGCCCAGCGCAGGGTTGCATGTGCGGCGTCGAGATAGCGCTCGTCACCAAACAAATGCCCCATCCCGGCGAGCACCTGCACCATGACCCCATTTCCGGGCGGCAGCGCATCGTCCATGGTGGGTTTCGGGCGGTGGATGAGCGTCTCGTGATCGTGCGCGGTAAAGAAGAAACCGCCGTTTTCGGCATCGTAGAAGTGCTCCAGGGCGGCGTCCGTCAACGCGACCGCAAAGCGGGCATCCTCATCGCGCCATTGTGCTGCCAGCAGGGCCAGCAAGCCGTCGATCAGGTTCGCGTGGTCGTCCAGATAAGCTCGATGCCGTGGTCGCTCCTTCCACGTCGCGAAAAGACTGCCGTCGACCATGAGGCTCTCGCGGACGAAATCTGCGGCTCGCCGGGCCGCGTCAATCCAGCGCGGCTCGCCAAGACGCATACCGGCTTTCGCCAGCCCTTTGATCGCAAGGCCGTTCCATGCGGTCAGGATTTTGTCGTCCAGGCCCGGCCTGATTCGGGTTTCGCGTTCGCGCAGGAGCTTGCCCCGGGCGCTGCTCAGGAGTCCGTCCGCAACCTCCCGCGTCATCGACAGGCGCTCCACCACCGAGCGCCACGCATCGGAGCGATGGAGGTTCCACTTGCTTTCGAAATTTGCCGGTTTGTCTAACCCATAAAGGGTTTCGATGATCAGATATTCATCTTCGCTCAACAGCTTTTTCACCTGATCCCGACGCCACAGGTAGTACTTTCCCTCCTCGCCTTCGGAATCCGCATCCAGCGCGGCGAACAGGCCGCCCTGGGGGTGCTGCATCTCCCGTAGCAGCCAATCCGCGGTCGCAGTGACCGCGCCGCTGAATAGCTCATCGGGACCGATGGCCAGGACGTCGGAGTACAGCGAAAGCAGCTGACCGTTGTCGTAGAGCATCTTTTCGAAATGCGGAATCATCCATTTACGATCCGTGGCATAGCGACAAAAGCCACCACCGAGATGATCAAAGATGCCGCCCCGGGCCATCCGCGTGAGTGTGGTCATGACCATTTCCAGACTGGCTCGGTCTGCCGGTTTTCCCGCACGCTGTGAGTACGCCCAGTGTCGTAGCAACCGGTCCAGAGTGCTCGGCATTGGAAATTTGGGGGCCTTGCCGAAGCCGCCTTCGGCCTGGTCTGCCTGCTCGCGAAGCTGGTCTCGAGCCGCGTCCAGCAACTGCGCATCTTCCAGCTGATCGGCGTCAGGTTCGCTCAGCGCCAGCTTGCCGAGCACATCAGCAACCCGCTCGGATTGCTCATTGAGGTCACCGCGCTTGTTGGTGAATACGTCGGCAATTCGCAACAGCAGATCGGTAAATCCTGGCAGCTGATAGCGCGGGGTTTTGGGGAAATAGGTGCCGCCGAAGAAAGGCAGCAGCGTGTCTGGATCCAGAAACATGGTCAATGGCCAGCCGCCGCCCTGTTGGGTGAGCAGTTGATGGGCCAGCTGGTAAACCTTGTCGAGGTCCGGTCGTTCTTCGCGGTCAACCTTGATGTTGACGAAGTTGTCGTTCATGACCTGGGCGATCGCCGGGTCTTCGAACGATTCGTGGGCCATGACGTGGCACCAGTGGCAGGCCGAGTAGCCGATTGATAGCAGGATGGGTTTCTGCGCGCCGCGTGCCTGGGCCAGAGCCGCATCGTCCCAGGGTTGCCACTCCACTGGATTGTCCGCGTGCTGCTTCAGATACGGGCTGGTTTCTCCTGAGAGGCGGTTGCTCAACGTTGGATCCGCATGCTGGCCACTGGCCTGGACGCTCATGCTGCCACGGAACCTGGCGTGGATAATAGTCGTAGGGTTGGTAATTGCCGACGGATTAAGGTTCAATTCGAGAAATTCTCAGGGAAATCCGATGGTTGATGCGGATGGGTTCCGCCCAAACGTCGGAATCGTTCTATCGAATAATCTGGGTCAGGTTCTCTGGGCGCGCCGGGTCGGCGGGCAGGATGCCTGGCAGTTCCCCCCAGGCGGCATCGACGAGAACGAGACCGTAGAAGAGGCACTGTTTCGCGAGCTGTTTGAAGAAGTCGGCCTCGAAGCAGCCAGCGTGAAGATACTGGCCCGGACCGAAGGCTGGTTGCGCTATCGGCTGCCGCGACGAATGCGCCGTCACAATTCCAGTCCCGGGTTCCAGGGCCAGAAGCAAAAGTGGTTTCTCCTGCAAATGCTCTGCGATGACACTCGCGTGCAGATGGATGTCAGCGACAAGCCGGAGTTCGATTCCTGGCGCTGGGTCAGTTACTGGTACCCGTTGGGCCAGGTCATCGCGTTCAAACGTGATGTATACCGTTGCGCGCTGAAAGAACTGGCGCCGCACCTTCGATTAGAGGATCCGGCCAAATAATGCTTACCATCCTTCGTCGCATTGTTCAGGATGTTGCCGCTTCGGGGTCGTTCAAGGAAGCTCTGGACATTCTGGTGCACGAGGTACGCGAAACGCTCGGTACCGAAGTGTGCTCGGTATATCTGTTGAGCCCCGACGGCGAGCGATACCTGTTCGTGGCCAACGAGGGCCTCAACACCGATGCCGTGGGCAAGCTGTCGCTTGGGCGCAAAGAAGGGCTGGTGGCGTTGGTTGCCGAACGCGCTGAACCCATCAATCTCAGTGATGCCGTGCACCACCCGCGCTTTCATTTATTGCCGGACATCGGCGAAGAGGCATTCAACGCGTTCCTTGGGGTCCCCGTCATTCACCATCGGCGGGTGCTCGGTGTGCTGGTGGTGCAGCAGCGAGAGCAGCGCCGCTTCGACGAGAGTGAAGAGGCGTTCCTGGTCACCTTATCGGCCCAGCTGGCGACTGTTGTCGCCCATGCCGAAGCTACGGGTGATATTGCGAAGTTGTTCGAAGACGGCTCCGGGGAATCCGCCGCGCGCGAAGACGCTATGTTCAAAGGCGTTCCGGGCGCACCGGGGGTCAGTCAGGGGATCGCGGTGGTCATTCATCCGGCGGCAAGTCTCGAAGCCGTGCCGGAGCGAATCGCGGAGGACCTGAGCACCGAACTGCAGGTGCTGGACAAAGCGGTGGAAGCCGTGAGGCAGGATATTCGGCGGATCAGCGAGCAGTTCGCTCAGAGCCTTCCCGCCGAGGAACTTGCGTTGTTCGATGCGTACCTGCACATGCTCGACGACAATGCGCTGCCCGGAGACATTCGTAAACGCATTCAACGGGGCCAGTGGGCACAGGGCGCGCTGAAACAGGTGATCCGCGAGCATGTCCGCCTTTTCGAGGAGATGGAAGATCCCTATCTTCGTGAGCGCGGCGCCGATGTGAAGGACCTGGGCTTGCGGGTCCTTGCTTACCTGCAGGACATCCGCACGCGCAAGCACTACTTCCCGGACGATACCATTCTGGTGGCTCATGAGCTCACGCCGAGCATGTTGGCCAATATTCCGCAAGACAAGCTCAGAGGCATTGTCTCCGTGCTCGGCTCGAGCAATTCCCATGTCGCTATTCTTGCCAGGTCCCTCGACATACCCGCGGTCATGGGTGCGGTGGATCTGCCGATTGTCGACCTCGACAACGAGTCTCTAATTGTCGATGGCTTTTACGGTGAGGTGTTTACCAATCCGTCACGCAAGCTTGCCGAACACTATGTTGGCCTGATCGAGGAAGAACGCGAATTTGCGACGGAACTCGAAGAGCTCAAAGAGCTTCCGAGCATCACGCTGGATGGCTGGCCGATCGGGTTGTGGGTGAACATCGGTCTGACCGGTGATATTTCGCGCTCTCTGGATCGGGGGGCGGAGGGGATCGGCCTGTTCCGCACCGAAATTCCCTTTATGACTCAGGATCGGTTCCCAAGCGAGGAACAGCAGCGGGCCATTTACCGCGAGCACATGGTGGCCTTCGATCCCAAACCGGTGACCATGCGCACGCTGGATATCGGCGGCGACAAGTCATTGCCGTACTTTCCGATCGAGGAAGACAACCCTTTCCTGGGCTGGCGGGGTATTCGCGTTACGTTGGATCACCCGGAAATCTTCATGGTCCAGGCACGCGCGATGATCAAGGCCAACGCGGGACTCGAATGCGAGCTGCGGATCATGTTGCCGATGATCTCTTCCATGACTGAGGTCGAGGAAGCCAAAGCGCTCATTGAGCGTGCCTCTGTGGAGGTGATCGAGGAAGGCTTTATCGTCAAACAGCCGCTGGTCGGGGTGATGATTGAGGTGCCCGCGGCGGTCTACCAGGCCCGTAAACTGGCACGACAGGTTGATTTTCTTGCGGTGGGTTCGAACGATCTCACTCAGTACATGCTGGCGGTGGATCGCAATAATCCGAGGGTCGCGGATCTCTACCAAGAGACCCATCCTGCGGTGCTCAGAGCCTTGCGCGAGGTGGCGCGTGCGGCGCACGCCGAGGAAACCTACGTGGGTATTTGTGGTGAGCTGGCGGGGACCCCGGTTGGGGCCGTGCTGCTGATGGCGATGGGGTATCACGTGCTGTCGATGAACGCATCGAATCTGCTTAAAGTGAAGTGGGTCGTACGCAACATCAAGCGGGTCGATGCGCGGCGCATGCTGGCCAAGACGTTACGCATGGACACTGCCGAAGAGATCCAGGATTTCATGCATCGTCAACTCATCGACGCTGGTCTTGGTCGGGTGGTTCCCAGTCACCACCACTAGCCGCCTGGTGTTTACATCACCTTGCTCAAGCCGCCGTCCATGTTGATGGCGCAACCGGTGATGTAAGAAGAAGCGTCCGATGCAAGAAACAGCGCGAGGTTGGCGCACTCTTCGGCTTCTCCCATTCGACCCATTGGAAGACCTGCTCCTGCGGCTGTCATGAACTCCTCGAGCGACTGATCGCCATCGCTGGCCTCGTGCATGCGCCTGATCTGGTCGCTCTTGATGAACCCGATCAGCATTGCATTGACCAGCACGTTATCCGGCGCACCTTCACCGGACAGCACCTTGGTCAGGGCCATGCCGGCGGCCCGGGTCACTGAGGTGGGGGCTGAGTTCGCCGGTGGTGCCTTCGCGGCGGTGTTCAGTACATTGATGATCCGTCCCCAGCGGCTGGCCTGCATGCGCGGCCAGACCAGGCGGGTGAAGCGAATAGCGGCAAACAGTTTCAGATCGAGATCGTTTTGCCAGGCGATGTCGGTGACGGTGGTAAACGGCATCGCCGCCGACTGCCCGGCGTTGTTCACAAGAATGTCAACGCCCCCCAGCTCTGCGGTCACCCGCGCGTGGGTTTCCAGGATCTGGTCTGGATCGGTCACGTCGCATTCATAGGCGGCGATCGCGGCCCCCGCCACGTCGCGCTGCGCAATTCGCGCTCGAGCCTGTTCCAGCGGATCTGCCCGCCGGGCCAGAATGGCGACCTTCGCTCCTGCGTGGTAGAAGGCGTCTGCCATTGCGAATCCTAGTCCCATGCTGGCGCCGGTAACCAGCGCTGTCCTTCCACTCAGATCAATCTGCATAGCGCTGCCCTCATTTGCTCGGCTCCAGATTTGGCATCTGGCGGGTCAACTTTCAATTTCAACGTAGAGGTCGCACCGGTTGCCGATAGCCCCGCCGGGCCCGTACTCCTGCTCGGCAAAACTGATTCCCCGCGTGCTGAAAATCACCGCGGTGCTGGCTCGAGTACCGTATTCTTCGCCGTTGATGAACCTCGGTGCGATCTGTCGCTCCAGCTCGAGCGGACGGCCGCGCGAGGGTAGCTCGCGATCAGAGGGTACGCTCGCATCGGCAAGCAGGCGCAACAGGCCGTCCGCCGTCGGACCGGCCGCGAGTTCCTGGTTCAGGGCAACCACGCCGCTGGTGATCTTTGGCCAGCTCGATCCAAGCGCGGCATTTGACAACCCGAAAGTACCGGCTTCCAGATCTTCGGTAATGCCACGGTTGGAGGTATACACCAGGTTTGTCCCGTCCCACACCAGCAGGTTGAAGGCGCGGTATTTAGTGCCGTCCAGTTGATGGGCGAACTCGTGAGAGGGCATGTCGCCAAGCAGAAACGACTTCGTCAACTCGCCTCTGGAACGCAGTTCGCCTGCGTCACCCTCTTCAGCAAAGTTGGTCACGGCGGCGAAACGTCCGGTTGAAGTGACCCCGAGCCAGGTGCCGCCGGCGGACAGGTCACGACCGGCCAGCAACTGTGGAGACTCCGCCCAGCGGTGTGCGCTGTGGGTCGGGCGCGCGTATAGTTCGTCCCGGTTGGCGGCCACCACCAGTGGATGTTCAGACTCAGGTTGGAGGGTGAATAGAACCAGACACATGGCCGATCGCGGCAATAAAAGCGAGCCAGTGTAGCAGACAGATTACTGGAGGTTTCCCTGCATTATCCTGCCATCGATCCGATTATATTCGCCCTCGGTCCGCTCGCTATCAGATGGTATGGGCTTACCTATCTGGCGGCGTTTGGCATGTGCTGGTGGCTTGGAAACAAACGCGCTGGCGCAAGCGGCTGGAGCAGCCAGGAAGTTTCCGACATCGTGTTCTATGGCGCGATCGGTGCGGTGCTTGGTGGGCGGGTCGGTTATGTGCTTTTCTATGGCTTCGAGCAGATCTTAAGAGATCCGCTGTTTATCGTGCGTATCTGGGACGGCGGCATGTCATTTCACGGCGGCCTGCTGGGCACTGCGGTGGCGCTATGGTGGTTCGGTCGACGAACACAGCGCTCGTTGCTGCAGGTCGGTGACTTCGTTGCTCCGTTGGTGCCGATCGGTCTTGGTCTGGGCAGGCTTGGCAACTTCGCCAATACCGAGCTTCCGGGCCGGGCTACGGAATCTGCACTCGGCCTGATCTATCCGTGTTCCGCAGATGCCATCCGCAGCATCAACCAGTTGTGCACCGGCACCTGGGAGACCTTCGCCCGGCATCCGTCGCCGCTGTATCAGGCATTCGCCGACGGGATCGTGCTGTTCGCTATCGTCTGGTTGGTCTCGCGGCGACCGAGACGTTCGGGCCTGGTTGCGGGCGTGTTCCTCATCGGTTACGGCGTGCTGCGTTTCATCACCGAATTTTTCAGAGAGCCAGACAGCCATATGCATTTCGAAATTTTCGATTGGCTCACCATGGGGCAGCGATTGTCGATACCCATGGTCATCATTGGTATTGTATTGGTGATGTGGCGCTCTTCTGCAACACAGGCGAATGCGGCTGCCCGAGACGAGGCTGACAAGCAAACGCCAACAGCGAGTCAGAACTAAACGAACTCCGAACGAACTCAAGACGGGCACAAGACGGACATGAAGCAATATCTGGATCTCCTGCGCCACGTGCGCGACGTCGGAACCTTTAGAGACGATCGTACCGGTACCGGAACCTACAGCATATTCGGCCACCAGATGCGCTTCGATCTGAGCGAAGGCTTTCCGCTGATGACCACCAAAAAGGTGCCGCTGCGGCTGATTGCTCATGAGCTCCTGTGGTTCCTTCAGGGCAGTACCAATATTGGTTACCTCACCGATAACAACGTGCACATCTGGGATGAGTGGGCGGATGAGAACGGCGATCTGGGCCCGGTGTACGGCTCCCAATGGCGCTCGTGGCCGACTCCGGACGGTGGCAGCATCGACCAGATCGAGCGGGTGGTGGAATCTATTCAGACCAACCCGGATTCGCGGCGCCACGTCGTCAGCGCATGGAACGTGGCCGAGGTGGACAGCATGGCACTGCCGCCCTGCCACACCATGTTTCAGTTTTACGTCGCCAACAGCAGACTGTCGTGCCAGCTGTATCAACGCAGCGCCGATATTTTTCTTGGC
>JAYGEV010000069.1:0-4381 GCA_046582225.1 Pseudomonadales bacterium | reverse complement strand
TGGTTCGGTACCTGCGGTTGCCGTCATGCGAATCCGCGCCCGTGGCTTCAGGCCGTGGGCTTTGGCGTAATCGGGGCTCACCACGAGTACCGCACTCGCCCCATCGACCACTCCCGACGAATTGCCGGCATGGTGCACGTGATTGATGGACTCGACCTCAGGGTACTTGTCCTTCGCCATTTCATTGAATGGTTTGGGAAATCCTTCCACCTGCTGGCTGCCCATGGCCACAAACGACGGGTTCAGACCCGCCAGGCTTTCAAGGGTGGTTCCAGGACGCGGGTGCTCGTCCCGTCCGAGCGCAAGGGTCCCATCCTCGTGGTAGATCGGTATCAGCGCGTTCTCGAAGCGCCCTTCTTCGATTGAACGTGCCGCGCGGGTCTGGCTTTCCACCGCATAGGCATCTACGTCTTCGCGGCTGAAGCCTTCGAGCGTAGCGATGAGATCTGCCGAGATTCCTTGTGCCACCTGGGGGTGAAGCTGCGCGAGGTGTTCGTTGTTGGCATGAAAACCCGCTGCATGGATCGGTGAGTAGCGGGACATAAACTCCACGCCACCACCAATCACAGCTTCCTGATGTCCCGACATCACGCCCATCGCGGCAAAGGTGACAGCCTGTTGCCCGCTGCCACAGAAGCGGTGCAGCGTGACGCCGGTGGTCGTGATCGGCCAACCCGCATCGAGCACCGACATACGCGCAATGTCGTGGGCATGATCCCCGCTGCCGTTGCCGCAACCGGCGATCACATCCTCAATATCGGCAGGGTCGAATCCGACCTTGTCTTTGAGACCATTGAGGACCTGCGCCATGCAGCGCTGGGGGTGAGTATTGCTGAGGCTCCCCACACCCGGCTTGCCACGGCCTCTTGGTGAGCGAACGGCGTCTATGATCCAGGCTTCGGGCATGCTGCTTCCCCTCGTTAATAACGACTAAATCGACAATTGTTGTATCGACGAACTATTGTAGCGGCGAAAATTCCGACCGCGAAAAGGCAGAGATTCTACACCGCTGCACACAGCGGTATAGCAGGGCCGGTGCTGAAGCCCCGCTGGCGAACAACCTGCAAAACGAATCCACCTCAGGCCGTGATCGGGGTCCTGCTGTCACCACGGTTTCCAAACGCGAGCTGCGGCCAGCCACGCGCGGTTGCGACCTGGGACAGATCCGCTCTCGCGTTCGCCGTGACGGGACGGCCAACCGCCTCAAGCAGTGGCAGGTCCTCGGTGGAATCGGTGTAAAATACGCGTCGCTCAAGTCTGCCTTGAGCCGCGTACCCAGGCGTATGGCCGCAGATCGCTTGCCGAACCCATGACACGGAAACACGTTTCCGGTAACCAGACCGTTGCTGATCTCCAGTTCGGTACAGCACAGTTCATCGACGCCCAGGTCCTGGGCAATGGGTTGTGCCTGATAACGTGTGGCTGAGGTAACCATCACCACCTCATGGCCGCGATCTTTGTGCGTGTCGACCAGCTGCCGGGCTTCTTCGTAGATCAACCCGTGCAGACGTCGCCGATAAGCCCGTTCGCCCAGATCAATAAGCTCCTGTTCTGGAAACCCAACGAGTTCGGCAACGGTCGCCCGCAACAGATCTTCGTAGCCCACGCGACCGAGCCCGTAGTCAACAAAAAGGCCCACCTGCGACAGGAGGTGCCTGAACGACATGGCTCCGCTAAGGATCTGTTCGATGGTCAACGCGGTTATCGAGTAGCCCGCAATGATCGTACGATCCAGATCGAAGAACGCGACCACGTCTTCGCGGCGCTCAGACGCGGCCAACGCCTCAAGATATTGTTGAAAATCTGCCTTCACGCCGGCATTCGCCTTGCGCTGCATTCGGCGCGCAATCATTCGTTTCATGGGTTACGGACTCGTGACATCAACGCGTTGCTCGATCCTGTGTTCTCGTTCGTTTCAGATCGCCTATATAAAACCACTGAATTGTGACCCAGTTCAACTTATCGACCCTTCGCCTTTGAGGACGGTGGTCAGATGAGAGAACCTTACCGCCGTCGCAGTCGACCTGCATCGTCGCACCTATTCAAATGCCCGCATCGCAGCAGAACGGGAAATTCCTGCCATGTTCCAGATAACCATCTGGTCTGTACCACCGCTGCTCGCGATGCTGGTCGGCCTGGGCGCCTACCTGCGTATCCGCGACAAGAAGCGAGTACCCGGCATGCAAGCGCTGCAGGCACTGCTGGCCGCCGTGCTGTTCTGGTCGGCGGCTCAATTCGTTGGTTCGACGTTCACATTGCTGAGTCTGAAAATGCTCACCTGGAAGTTTGCATACTTCGGAATTGTGCTCGCTCCAGTCTGCTGGTTCATTTTTGCGATCAACTACACGCGACGTCAGATGCGGATGTCACGACTGGCCATGAACAGCCTTCTGGCCGTCCCCCTGATCACCTTTTCGCTGGTGGTGACAAACGAATGGCACCACCTTATCTGGTCGAACGTCACTCTGATCGAGTCACAAGGATACGTGGGAATGGTCGTGGATCACGGCCCCTGGTTCTTTGTGCATCTGCTGTATTCCTACGGCATCCTGGTGATCGCCACCAGCATCATGGTGTACGGGATTGGCCAGACTGCGGGCCAGCTGAAACCGATATTGGCGGTCATCCTCGCACCACTGGTGGTATGTCTGGCCAACCTGTTCTACCTCTCGGCGTGGAATCCGTCGCCGTGGTTCGACCTGACCACCGTCGGCTTCGCGGTGGCGGTGATGATCCTGGACTATGGAGTTCTACGCTACGGGGTGCTCGATGCGCTGCCGGTCGTGCGCGAACGTGTGGTGGAGATCCTGCGTGACGGGGTGGTCGTGGTTGACGAACGTGGCAACATCATCGACATCAATCATTCCGCGCTGGCACTGTTCCACACCGGACACGAGCAGATCTTCGAAACCAACATCTGCGATTTCGTGACCACCGTGGAACTGTCGGATCTGATCGGCCGCCTGGAAAAAGGCCTGGAGATCACTCTCGAGGGCCGCGCATATGACATCAGTTCATCTCTGCTCGATGAGACCGATCCACAATCCGATGTGGTGCTGGTGTTCCGTGACATCACCATACGCCGGGAAGCCGAACACAATCTGCGTAACGCTCAGGAGGAACTGGTCCTGCTCGCACACACCGATTCCCTCACCGGTCTGCATAATCGGCACTTTTTCATGCAACGGATGCAGCAGGAGATCGAGCGCGTGCGACGTCACGGTAGCAGCCTGTCGGTTTTGCTGTTCGATCTGGACCATTTCAAGAAGGTGAATGACACCTACGGGCATGAGATGGGAGATCGGGTGCTAAAGTCTGTCGCAGATGCTTCCGCGCAGGTGAAACGGATCACCGACGTCGCCGCACGTATCGGCGGCGAGGAATTTGCGCTGCTGCTGCCCGAGACCCATCGCGACGGCGCGATGAAAATGGCCCATCGCCTGCGCGCGAGCATCGAAGAAACCAGCACGCCGCACCCGACCCAACCTTCGGTAATGGTAACGGCAAGCGTCGGCGTGGCCACGGTCAACCAGGCAAGCAAGGACGTTGAAAACGTGTTGCGCAGCGCAGACGAGGCGCTGTACGAAGCCAAAAACCTGGGTCGCAACATGGTGTGCTACGTGAAACGGAACTGAGCACAGTCTCCCGCAATCGCATCGGTTGCGCCGATGGGTGGCGTGTACGTCCGGCCTGTTAGAACACAAACGTTCCTGAATCCAGCCCTAGCAGCACTCTGCCGACGGCTTCGGTGTACTGGGGAGAGACCATGATGTGCTGCCGCACAACCAGCACATCGCGCATGCTGCGTTCGAGCGGGCAGGATTCAAAGTTCGCGCTGGCACCGGCGGCGGCGTATAACATCTCCACCGCCTTGACCGCATCAGTGGCAGCACCCGAGCAGCTCAGTTGCACAATCGCTTTCTGGCTGTCGGTGGGTTTGTTACCCGCTTCCACCGTTTGCCACAGATCGGATACCGACTCGAAGACATAGCTTCTGGCACTGCCAATGAGCCGCTGCGCTTCGGCAACCGCTCTTTGGGCATCGCTTCGATCGCGCAATAGATTGCCGGTGCCGCGCGGTTTCTTCTCACTGGCAAGTTCAACGAACTGATTGATCGCGGCTCTGGCAATCCCGGATGCAACGCCTACCTTGTTGTATGCCAGCCGGCTGTATATCGGCAACCGGTAAAGCGTGCCTGGCTCAACCGGAATCTGACGCTGAACACGACTGATGTACTCGTCTGGAACAAACACATCCTGCAGTCTGACATCATGGCTGCCTGAGCCTTTCAGGCCCGACACATGCCACGTATCGAGGATTTCAAGCTGATCCGCGGGGACAATGTGTTCACAGAACACCGGCCCCCGATCGTCGTGAAGC
>JAYGEV010000058.1:0-5970 GCA_046582225.1 Pseudomonadales bacterium | reverse complement strand
ATGTCCCGGGCAAGCTCCTGCATCTCTTCGTCCCACAGTTGTGGGTTCTCTAGCTTGATCTGATTGATTACGTCAATACCGAAGTTCACGTGCATTGATTCGTCACGCAAAATGTATTGAAACTGCTCAGAGGTCCCAGTCATTTTGTTGAGACGACCCATGGACAGGATCTGGCTGAAACCACAATAGAAAAAGATGCCTTCCAGAACACAATAATAGGCGATGAGATTCTTGAGCAGCGCTTTGTCCGTTTCGGGCGTGCCGGTGTTGAAGCTCGGATCGGAGATTTCATGGGTATACTTCAACGCCCACGACGCCTTGCGGGCGACCACGGGCACTTCGTGGTACATGTTGAAGATTTCGCCTTCATCCATGCCCAGAGATTCGATGCAATACTGGTACGCATGCGTGTGGATCGCTTCTTCGAATGCCTGGCGCAACAGGTATTGCCGACATTCGGGGTTGGTGATCAGACGATAGATCGCCAGCACCAGGTTGTTGGCCACCAGTGAATCAGCCGTCGAAAAAAATCCGAGGCTGCGCTTAATGACCACACGTTCATCTTCGGTGAGACCTGACTCGGATCTCCACAAAGCGATGTCCGCGGTCATGTTGATTTCCTGCGGCATCCAGTGGTTGGCACATCCATCCAGATACTTCTGCCACGCCCAGTCATACTTGAACGGCACCAGCTGGTTGAGATCTGCCCTGCAGTTGATCATGCGTTTCTGGTCGACGGTCACCCGCTGAACTGCGGCGTCTTCGCTTTCGCGATTGACAGGTGGGGGCGCGGTTGGAGGCTGTGCGGTTGCCGGCGCCCGGGTTTCAGCGACGCGGACAGGCGCGGTCGGGACCGGCTCTTCGCGTGCCGTTACTGCCGGTGACTGCTCGGTCGGCGCGGGTGGGGGCGCGACTGGACCCTGGTCGTCGTTGTAGTCGTCCCAGTTCAACATGTATCTCTCCTCAAAAGTCGTTAGCAGGATCCCAGCAGGTGTTCGGCGAACTGCTACTGGCAGGCCTCGCAATCGGGGTCATCAATGGAGCAGGCCAGCGGTACGTCGGCGGGCGCCGCAGAGGTGATGCTGGCGACATCCGAAGCCGCAGCAGTCGGCGCCGAAGCTGGTGCCAGATCCTGCCGCGCCGCCACCGCATTGAGATTGCCACGATCGACCGTCGACTTTTCGGTGCTGGTGGCGCTGAGTGAACGCAGGTAGTAGGTGGTCTTCAAACCTCGTAACCACGCCATGCGATAGGTGATGTCGAGTTTTTTACCCGACGCGCCCGCCATGTACAGGTTCAGAGACTGCGCCTGATCGATCCATTTCTGGCGCCGGCTGGCGGCATCCACCAGCCACCGGGGTTCTACCTCGAACGCGGTTGCGTAGAGTCGTTTGAGTTCATCCGGCACGCGGTCTATCGCGCTCAAGCTGCCGTCGTAATATTTGAGGTCATTTACCATCACCGTGTCCCACAGCCCGAGCTGTTTCAGGTCGCGAACCATATATGGGTTAACAACCGTGAACTCGCCGGACAGATTCGATTTGACGTACAGGTTCTGATAGGTCGGCTCGATGGATTGCGAGACCCCGGTGATGTTGGCGATCGTCGCCGTAGGCGCAATTGCCAACACGTTGGAGTTGCGCATGCCTCTGGCCTGAACTCTGTTGCGCAATTTTCCCCACTTCATCGTCGTGTCGAAGTTGGCATCCAGATACTGTTCGCCGCGCTCGTGCTTGAGAAGTTTGAGCGAATCGACCGGCATGATGCCGCGGCTCCACAATGAGCCGGAAAACGTTGCGTAGGATCCACGCACGGCCGCGAGCCTGCTGGACGCATCGATGGCGTAATAACTGATGGCTTCCATGGAACGATCCGCAAACTCCACAGCGGCGTCGCTGCCATAAGGTATCCGCAGCTTGTAGAGCGCATCCTGGAAACCCATGATTCCCAGGCCAATGGGTCGGTGGCGCATGTTGGACGTGCGCGCCTGAGGCACCGAGTAGTAGTTGATGTCGATCACGTTGTCGAGCATGCGTACCGCGGTACGAACGGTTTTCTTCAGCTTCTTCTTGTCGAGTCCACCATCCACCACGTGTTGAACCAGATTGATCGAGCCGAGATTGCACACGGCGATCTCTTCCTTGGAGGTGTTCAGGGTAATCTCGGTACAGAGATTGGAAGAATGCACCACACCGATGTGACGTTGAGGCGAGCGAACATTGCAGCTGTCTTTGAAGGTCAGCCAGGGATGTCCGGTCTCAAAAAGCATGGACAGCATCTTGCGCCACAGCTCAGCAGCCTTGATGCGCTTGAAGAGTTTCAGCTCTCCGATACGAGTCTTCTCTTCGTATTCTTCATAACGCTTTTCGAACGCACGTCCGTAGAGATCGTGCAGATCGGGCACTTCGTTGGGCGAGAACAATGTCCATTCGGCATCCTCGCTCACCCGCTTCATGAACAGGTCCGGAATCCAGTTGGCGGTGTTCATGTCGTGGGTGCGTCGACGATCGTCGCCGGTGTTCTTGCGCAGCTCCAGAAATTCTTCGATGTCCAGGTGCCAGGTTTCGAGATATGAACACACCGCGCCTTTGCGCTTGCCGCCCTGATTGACCGCCACCGCGGTGTCGTTGACGACCTTCAGAAAGGGTACGACACCCTGGGATTTGCCGTTGGTACCTTTGATGTACGAGCCCAAGGCCCGAACCGGCGTCCAGTCGTTGCCCAGGCCTCCGGCCCACTTGGAGAGCATCGCGTTATCGCGGATGGATCCGTAAATGCTTTCCAGATCGTCAGGCACCGTGGTGAGAAAACACGACGACAGCTGGGGTCGCCGGGTACCCGCGTTGAACAGCGTCGGAGTGGAACTCATGTAGTCGAACGACGAGAGCAGGTCATAGAACTCAACGGCTCGCGCGTTGATATCGTCTTCCTGCGCGGCCAGACCCATGGCCACCCGCATGAAAAAGACCTGGGGTAGTTCGAAGCGCACGTCGTTGGAATGTATGAAGTAGCGGTCGTACAGGGTTTGCAGACCGAGATAGGTGAAGTTGAGATCCCGTTGGGGGTCGATCGCCGCACCCAGTACCGCCAGGTCGTAGTTCGCCAGATGCGGATCCAGCAGTTCCAGTTCGATGCCACGGTTGATGAATACAACCAGCGCCGCTGGGTAGTGCGCGCTGACTTCTGACTGTGTTGCGGAGTGGTTGCCTTCGGCGTTAACGCCCAGGAACTGGAATGCTTCGGTGCGAAGTTCGTCGAGCAGAAGCCGGGCGGTAACCGAGCTGTAGTTGGGATCTTCTTCCACCAGTGTACGTGCCGCGATGACCAGCGAGGTTGCGACGTCGCACTGGGCGATGCCGTCGTACATGTTGTTGGTTGCTTCATCGATGATTCGATCGGCATCCACGTCGCGCAATCCGGAGCAGGCTTCGTCTACCAGCGTTCGAATGCGCTCCAAATCCAGTGGTTGCCGACGGCCGTCCTCCAGCAGCACGTTGATCGCGGTGTCTGCCGAATCCTCCGGGATGCTTTTCGCCGCCCGCGCTTTTGCGCGTTCGTCGCGGTACAACACGTAGTCCCGCGCTACTTTGTGCTCGCCGGATCGCATGAGCACCAGTTCTACCTGGTCCTGGATTTCCTCGATGTGGATGGTGCCGCCGGATGGGAATCGTCGCCTGAACGTGTTGGTCACCTGGTTGGTGAACTCGCCGACCAGTTCTCGAATCCGTGACGATGCCGCCGCGGTACCGCCTTCGACGGCGAGGAACGCTTTGGTCAACGCCACCGCAATTTTGTCATCGTTGTATGGCGCTACGGCGCCGTTGCGTTTGATCACCTTTATGTCGCCAGGAGCCGTCGCGGCGATCGTAGGCGGCAGTGGTTGCCGTGGCGGTTGCATCCCACCTGCGGTGTCCGTCTCGGGTGTGGAGCCGGTGCCGGTAGCACTGGTTCGGGAGTCGTCCTGGGAGTCGGTTTGCATCTTTCCTATGGCTCCTGCCTTTCGTTTTCAGTTACCAATTCGGTTTGGGAATATCTGGAATCGCGTGATAGGGCGCGACGTCCTCCTTCCTTCAGCAGCTGAAACGCTGCCAAAACATTGCCGAACGCGATCCGTAGCGGTTGTGGTGCCTGTAGAAATGTGCCCCTCCGAACATATTTTCGTACGTCTTTTCCGATGTGGCTATTGAGTCTGGTTGCTAACTCGAATTACTTCCGGGCATGCTGTCCGAACACGGTTCCGGTCTGGCTGTTGGTCCGATTTTCAGTCCGGAGGTGCGTGTCGGGTCTAGGATTCTATTTAGGCGATTCATCTGATTCATTGGGCTCAATTTCAACGAAGTTTCGCAGTTATCGCTAAGTCAAAAGTTTGATCGGGTCAATTTGGGAAACCGCAACATATTGGGTTTTAAAGCCGTTTCTAAGCCCAGACCACACAAGATAGTGTGATTGGTTGCACGTTGCAAGGGGTTAGCTGGGGAAAGCCTGTGGATATGCTGTGAGGCTTCTACGGACAGAAATTTGGGCCACTTTGGTGCCAGGTAGTGACCTGCCTGGTGCGTTCGCGGATGACCGTGGTCCGCGATATATTGAGCGCTTCACAGGTCTGCTCGAGAAGTGAAATGAGCCTTATTCTGGCCCTGGATCAAGGTACTTCCAGTTCCAAAGCCATCATATTTGATCTCTCCGGACGGGTGCTCGGTAGCGCACAGCACGAGTTCGACATGATCTTTCCCGCCGATGGTTGGGTGGAGCAGGATCCGAACCTGCTATGGCAGACAACGCTGCTGGCCGGCCGCGACGCGCTCGTCGGTGCGGGCCTTGCGGGTGCTGACATTGCCGCGATTGGTCTGACAAACCAGCGCGAGACGACGTTGGTGTGGGACCGGGAGACCGGGCAATGTTTGCATAACGCCATTGTGTGGCAGGATCGTCGCACCACGGATCGTTGTGATCGAATGCGAGCAGACGGGATGGCGGAGACCGTCGCGGCGGCTACCGGATTGATCATCGACCCCTATTTTTCAGCGACCAAGCTTGCGTGGCTGCTCGACAACGTCGACGGGCTTCGCGCGCGAGCTGTTGCCGGAAGCGTTGCGTTTGGAACCGTCGACACGTTTCTGATCTGGCGGCTTACCAAAGGTGCAGTGCACGCGACGGATGCGACAAACGCGTCACGCACCCTGTTGTTCGACATCGGTTCGCAATCGTGGAGCAACCAACTCACCAACTACTTCGATGTACCTGAGAGCTTGTTGCCCGATGTTCGTGACAGTGCCGCGAGCTACGGGGTTGCCGACCCGGAGTGGTTCGGTGCGTCGATACCGATATTCGGCGTTGCCGGCGATCAGCATGCCGCCCTGGTCGGGCAGGGTTGTTTTCGACCGGGTATGGCAAAGAGCACATACGGTACGGGTTGCTTTGCGATGATCAATACTGGTTCAAAACAACTTCGATCCAGTCAGCGACTGCTGACCACGGTGGCATACCGGCTGGGTGGACAAACCACCTATGCGCTGGAGGGCAGCATCTTTTCGGCCGGGGTTGCGGTCAAGTGGTTGCGAGACCAGCTCGGTCTGCTGGCCGATGTTGCAGAAACCGAAGAAGCCGCGCGTCGAACCCACGGCGATAGTGGTGGCGTGTATCTCGTCCCGGCGTTCACTGGTCTGGGTGCGCCGTACTGGTCGCCCGATTCTCGAGGATTGATTTCGGGCCTGACGCTGGCGACCAGTCGCGACCAATTGATCACCGCGACGCTGCAGAGCGTCGCGTTTCAGAGCCAGGATCTGATTGCCGCAATGGCTGCGGACGGCGCGCGCCTGGACAGGCTGCGGGTGGACGGTGGTATGGTCGTTAATGACTGGCTATGCCAGTTTCTTGCTGACATGCTCGACCTGCCTGTCGAGCGCCCCGAGATCACCGAAACTACGGCCCTCGGCGCGGCTATGCTTGCCGCGGTGGGCGCTGGATTGG
>JAYGEV010000450.1:0-1977 GCA_046582225.1 Pseudomonadales bacterium | reverse complement strand
GTTCGCCGGCCGGATTGCCGCTGGCACAGCATGCCCTGGCCTGCCTGGCTGAACAGGTGCATCGAGGCATCTTTGATATCGAAACGGTCGTTCGCAAAACGGCACACGCGCCGGCGATGTTGTTTGGTGTGAAGGAGCGCGGCTTCATCCGTGAGGGTTACCACGCTGATCTGACCGTGCTTGACCCCAATACGATCACCGACGCGAACGAAATTCACTCGAAGTGCGGCTGGAGCCCATTCGAGGGCATCGATCTGCACGCCCGGGTTCGTGCGACCTGGGTCAACGGACACCTGCGCTACGACAACGGCCGCATCCTGGATGGACCCATGGGAGCCGCGCTGGAGTTCGTGCGCTCCTGAGGACCACAAAAGCGCGTAGCATGCGCGCTCAGGCCAGATAGCGATCCTGCAGGTTGCCGATGGTCTGGAAGAATTCCTCTTTGATCTCGGCGATTATCTCGGCAACCGGACGCACCGAATCGATGCGGCCACACACCTGGCCAGACAGGGCGATGCTTGCCTCCATGTCGCCGCCGAAATACAGATCCAGCGCGGTGCCAAATTCGGTCATCGCGTTGGTCTGCGGCTCTTTCTCCAAACGGGAAGTTTTCTCCGTGCGCAACGCGCGCAGCGCCGGTGAGTGCTCACGATTCAAAAATACCGTGTCGGTCTCCTTTGCGTTGATGATCGCATCCTTCCAGTTCTGGTGCACCGGAGACTCCAGCGAAGAGACCATACGGGTACCCAGCTGCACCCCCTCGGCGCCGAGCGCGAACGCCGCTGCCATGGTCGCCCCATCGATAAACCCGCCGGCGGCAATGATTGGCACGTCTACCTTGGAACGCACCAGAGGTAGCAGCACCATCGTTGAAACCTCACGGGGATTCTTGAAGCCGCCGCCTTCTCCGCCTTCCACGACAAGACCGTCCACACCGCATGCAACCGCTTTTAGGGCCGCTTTCAAGCTTGGCACCACATGAAATACGGTCAATCCCGCGCTCTTCAGCTGTTCGGTGTAGCGTTCTGGACTTCCGGCCGAAGTGGTGACGAACTTCACGCCCTGGTCGATCACAAACTGCACGATGTTCGGATCGCGAACGAATGCCTGGGCGATATTGACGCCGAACGGCCTGTCGGTGAGTTCTCGCATCTTGCGGATCTCCTCTCGTATCGCGTCGAGTTCCCCCGAAGACGTTTCGATGACGCCCAGTGCCCCGGCATTAGACACCGCCGAGGCGAGTTGCGACCTGGCGATCCAACCCATGGGCGCCTGGACCACAGGCACCTCCACCCCGAGCATTTCGGTTACGCGATTCTTAAACTGCATGTCGATTCCTCTTAGCTGCCTGTGGAGGTGTAGTGGCGAATGCCGAATCTCCAGGCCAGGAGCGAGACGGCAAAGAACAGATAGCCTGCCACAGGTGCGCAAATCTGGAAAGCCAACCCGGTCCCAAGCGGATCTTCGATACCAAAGATCGCAACGATCGGAAAGTAGCTGTTGCGGTGGGCGGCGTGATGGCGGAGCATCTGGGCTGGTTCTACTACTTTCTGATCGCCGGATCGCTCATCAGCGTTGCGTGTTTCGTGCTGCATCGATTGTTCGACACCGTCGAGGCCCTCGTCGAGATTCGAGATATTGATGAAGCCGGCAAACTCGATTCACTGGCCGCCGACACAGGCAGCCCGAACACCGCTGCACCGGGCACCTCAATCAGCTGATCAACACAATCTTACACAGGAGATTCCAATGGCATTGGTAGACTACGACTTAGATGGACACGTGGCGATCATTACCCTGAACCGACCTGAAGCGCGCAACGCGATCAATCCCGAGGTCGCCGTTCGGCTGGCCGACGCCTGGGAATCGGTACGCGCCGACGACAACGTTCGAGTAGCCGTGCTGACCGGCACCGGCAGCGCGTTCTGTGCGGGTGCCGATCTCGGTCAGCTGATACCGATGATGTCCGGCGCGCGC
>JAYGEV010000560.1:0-8525 GCA_046582225.1 Pseudomonadales bacterium | reverse complement strand
TGCAGCGCCTTGGCCGATCTCGAAACGTCCTTGACCTGCCTGGTGTACAGGACAGCGCCCGCGCCAAAGAAATAATAAACAAGTTTGCCAACCTGGAGTTCCGGCTGGTTGCGCCACCCAACGTGCGCCCTTCGCAAACAGAAATCCTTGACTACGAAGGCGCCCGGGTGGTGTTGGAGATAAAGAACATCGTGACCGGCGATCAGGTCACCAATGCGCTGCAGGAATACGATCCCGACTCCGGCATGCCACAGGTGAGCATTACGCTTGATAATGATGGTGGCCGGGCCATGAACGAAGTGACCAAAGCGCACGTCGGGGACTCCATGGCCATCCTGTTCAAGGAACTCAAAGTACGTTCTCGCATCGTGATCGAAGACGGTGAGAAGGTGCTCAAGCACTATACGGTGGAGGAGAAGCGACTGATCAACGTCGCCACTATACAAAGTGCGCTGGGTTTTCGATTTCGGATTACCGGATTGGAACTGGGCGAGGCGCGGGATCTGGCGTTGCTGCTGAGGGCGGGTGCGCTTGCGGCGCCGATGTACATCGTAGAAGAGCGAACCGTCGGCGCCAGTCTGGGCGAGGAGAACATCGAAAAAGGTGGCCTGTCGATCCTCGTCGGGTTTGGATTGGTGTTGTTGTTCATGCTCGTTTACTACAGGTGGTTCGGTTTCGCCGCGAACATTGCACTCAGCGTTAACCTGGTGCTGATGGTCGCCATCATGTCTGTGTTGGGGGCGACCCTGACGTTGCCGGGAATCGCGGGCATCGTGCTTACGGTTGGGATGGCGGTAGATGCCAACGTGCTGATATTTGAACGTATTCGCGAGGAGTCTAAGCAACGTTCGCCACAGCAGGCGATCTCGGCCGGCTTTGATCGTGCGTTGCTCACGATTCTGGATGCGAACATCACGACATTTTTTGTCGCCATCATCCTGTTGTCGATCGGTAGCGGTCCGGTAAAGGGCTTTACTGTCACGCTGGCTGTTGGAATCGTGACCTCGATGTTCACCGCGATTCTGGGTACCCGCACGTTAGTGAATTTCATGTACGGCGGGCGAACTCTTGAGAGGCTCGCAATATGAGATTTCCTGAATCACACATCGATTTCATGGGCAAGCGCCGGCTCGTTGCGACCTTCTCGGCCAGTCTGGTGATCCTTTCGCTACTTGCGATGTCGTTTTTGGGGCTGAATCTGGGCTTGGATTTTACTGGCGGGACCCTCGTGGAAGTGAAGTTCGTCGATCCGGTGAGCCCGGCTGAAGTGCGAGAGTTGCTCGAAAACAACAACTATAAAAATGGTGTAGTGCAGTTTTTCGGGACTGAGCGTGATTTGCTCATTCGCATGCCACCGCAGACCGACACCGCCCAGGCTAATCTGGGCGACGATATTCTTGCGACGTTGCACCTGGCGTACCCGAATGTTGTCATGCGGCAATCGAATTATGTCGGGCCGGCGGTAGGTGAGGAACTGACTGAAGACGGTGGCCTCGCGCTGCTGGCCGCCCTGGTAGTGGTGATGTTCTACATTCTGTTTCGCTTTACCAAGCAGTTTTCGGTTGGCGCGGTTGTTGCGCTGGTTCACGACGTGATGATCGTGCTTGGCATTTTCGCGATCGCTCAGTGGACATTTGATCTGTCGGTTTTGGCGGCGTTGCTGGCGGTAATCGGGTATTCCCTGAATGACACCATCGTGGTGTCCGACCGCATCCGCGAAAACTTCCGCAAGATTCGAAAAGGCACGCCACTGATGGTGATAAATACCTCGCTGAATCAGACCCTGGCACGCACATTGGTGACGTCGTTGACCACGCTGTTCGTACTGGGCGCTCTGCTCGTTGCGGGTGGCGAAATGATTCGTGGATTCGCCCTGGCGTTGACCATTGGTGTCATGGTGGGCACCTACTCTTCGATCTACGTTGCGGCCAACATCCTGTTGTTCATGAACATCACCAGAGAAGACCTGCTGATTCCGGAAAAGGATAGTACCGAAGGCGCGACGCCTTAGAGTTTGGCTAGCCCAGGGCGGGGGTCATGTGTGGGCGTATCTGCTGCACCATGGCTTTGAAACACCGGGGATTGGCGGCAATGATGTTGCCACTGTCCATGAAATCGTCGCCGCCTGAAAGGTCTCCGACGAAACCGCCTGCCTCGCGTACCAGCAGCGTTCCTGCTGCGATATCCCACTGGCTCAGTCCCGGTTCCCAGAATCCATCGAATCTGCCAGCGGCGACATAGGCGAGGTCCAGCGCGGCTGATCCGGTGCGCCGAATTGCCCGGCAGGTGCCGGTCAGGTCGTGCATCATCGCCATGTATGGGTCGAGGTGCTCCGCGATGGATCCGGGTGGGATGCCCGTAGCCAGCACTGCCTCGGATAATCTGCTGATCTGGCTTACCCGTATGCGCTTGCCATTTAGCTGCGCGCCGAAACCGCGACTTGCGACAAATTCCTCATTGCAAACCGGATCTATGATCACCGCGTGCTCAAACTGTCGACCTTTCATGCATGCGATCGACACGCAGAAGTGGGGAACGCCCTGCAGGAAGTTCAGCGTGCCATCAAGTGGGTCAATGATCCACGTATACTCGGCACTCGGATAGGATTCACCGTGTTCCTCTCCGAAGATTCCGTGATCCGGGTACGCCTTGTGCAACACCTCGATGATGGCGTCTTCGGATTCGCGGTCGACATTGGAGACGAAGTCATTATGCGCTTTCAACTCGATGTGCAGCCGATCCACACGATCCATGGCCCGGGTCATGATCTGACCGGCCTGACGAGCCGCACGTAGCGCCATGTTTGCCATTGCCTGCATATTCGAAGCCGCCGAAAAAAGCGCGCTATCGTAACAACGTGCTTGGACGGAGGGAATGGCGGAAAATAATATTCACTGCCTTTTCACTGCGAGGAGGAACGACATGAGGAATCCTGAAGCGAGGGCCGGGCGTGTTGCAATCGCTTGATCGAGTGCGGGTGGTGTTAGTGGAGCCGAGCCATCCCGGCAATATCGGCGCGGCGGCGCGGGCGATGAAAACCATGGGATTGTCCCGCCTGGCGGTGGTGAACCCGAAGCGGTTTCCGGACCCCCAGGCTGAGTGGCGGGCCGCCGGCGCTCAGGATGTGTTGGAAGCAACGCGAATTTGCGATGATCTCGATGAAGCCATCGCGGATTGTCGTTGGGTGGTTGGCACCAGTACCCGGAACCGGCGAATACCCTGGCCGTTGTTGAGTGCTGAGCAGGCTGCCACACAGGTCTTCGAGGAGGCGGAGGGCGATATCGCGATTCTGTTCGGTCGTGAAAACAGTGGCCTGAGCAACGAAGAACTGCAGAAGTGCCACTGCCATCTGCAGATTCCCGCTTCGCCGCAGTATCCGTCGCTGAATCTCGCCATGGCGGTGCAGGTGGTTTGCTATGAGTTGTTCAAACATGCCGGAGAAACCCCGGCCAGGCCCGCTCAGTGGGATCGGCCGCTGGCCACGACGGCTCAGTTGGAGGAACTGCTTGCACACCTGGAAACGGTGCTGATCACCAGCGCTTTTCTCGATGACACCAACCCGGGACAAACCATGACTCGGCTGCGCCGCCTGTTGCTCCGGTTGCGGCCGGATGTGACCGAAGTTCAGATGCTGCGTGGCATATTGACCCACCTGAGCAAGGGGTAATAGTGGATCAAAATAGTCGGGTATTGCATACTCGACCGGCGCGCCTGGTGCTTTGTGATGAATTAGCGCCTGTGGCGAGATACGGAAACCGATCATGCGGCTGACGACAAAGGGTAGGTACGCGGTCACGGCGATGCTCGATATCGGGCTGCATCGCCAGCAGGGGCCGGTGAGCGTGGTCGATATTGCCGACCGCCAGAACATATCTGCGTCATACCTCGAACAGTTGTTCAGCAAGCTGAAACGCTCCGGACTGTTGAAGAGCGTGCGCGGGCCGGGCGGCGGATATCAACTTGCGCTGAGTCCGGAAGATATCAGCGTGTCGAGAATCATTGCCGCGGTAGGCGAGGGTGTCGATGCTACGCGCTGCCATGGCGCGTCTGATTGTCAGGATGGGGTCATGTGCCTGACTCATGACCTGTGGACAGAGTTGTCACAGGAGATCGACGATTTCCTGGGCGCGATCACGCTTGCAAGCCTCATCGGAAAAAATAAAGCGCGCGTGGTCGGCGTGCAGCTAGACCGCGATCTGATCGAAACGAGAACGGTCTGATGCGCAAGGTTCTCTATCTCGACTACGCCGCCACCACGCCCGTCGACCCACGGGTTGCGCAAAAGATGAGCGCGTGTCTGCTCGTGGAAGGAAATTTTGGCAACCCGGCTTCGCGCTCACACTACTACGGATGGCAGGCCGAGGAGGCGGTCGAAGAAGCCAGGACCCAGGTAGCGCGGCTGATCAATGCGGATCCACGCGAGATCGTATGGACATCCGGCGCCACCGAATCCGACAACCTTGCAATCAAGGGTGTCGCCGAAGGTGCGACGAAGCGCCACATCGTTACCAGTGCTATCGAGCATATGGCCGTGTTAGATACGTGCAGATACCTGGAGACCAAAGGATTCGAGGTCACTTATCTGAACCCGGGGCGAGACGGGATCGTCGATCCTGAGCAGGTTCGCGAAGCACTGCGAGAAGACACGCTGATCACCTCGATCATGCACGTGAACAACGAGATTGGGGTGGTGAACGACATCGCTGCGATTGGATCGGTGTGCCGCGAAGCGGGCGTCCTCATGCATACCGATGCTGCCCAGAGTGGCGGAAAAGTCGCAATCGACGTTGCAAGTATGGCGGTCGACATGATTTCGATGTCGGCGCACAAGATGTACGGACCCAAGGGCATTGGCGTGTTGTACGTCCGGCGCGAACCGCCGGTAAAACTCGCGCCGTTGATCCATGGGGGTGGCCACGAACGTGGAATGCGCTCCGGTACGCTGGCGACCCACCAGATCGTCGGAATGGGTGAGGCGAGCGCAATCCTGCATCGAGAGATGGAGTACGAAAACGCCCGAATTACCGGACTGCGAAGGCGCTTGTGGTCGCATCTCAAACAGGTCCCTGGTAGCCAGATCAATGGCGATGAAGACCGTCGAGTCCCGGGCATACTCAATGTCGCGTTTGCGGGCGTCGACGGTGAGACGTTGATGCTGGCGCTGGATGACCTCGCGGTTTCCAGTGGCTCGGCGTGCACTTCAGCCAGCGTCGAGCCGAGTTATGTCTTAAGGGCGCTGGGCGTTCCCGACGATCTGGCTCACGCTTCTATTCGGTTCACGGTTGGACGCTACACCACCGAGGAAGACATCGACTTCGCGGCGGGGGGAGTGGCCGGAGTGGTTCACGGCCTGCGCGAATCGAGTTCCGCCACTGGCGGGTAGCCGGCGGCCCTTGCGCCTATAGAAACTCGCCATCGGGTGCGTATAATACGCGCCCGCTGACGTGCGTGATTTCCCGATTTTTCAATCACATAGGCGCATTTGTTCGGATTCAATTGGGGGACCCTCGGAGAACTTAATGGCAGTTGAGCGCACGTTATCGATCACTAAACCCGATGCCGTAGCCAAAAATCTGATTGGTGAAATCTATTCTCGATTCGAAAACAGTGGTTTGCGGATCGTCGCGGCCAGAATGATGCGGATGAGCCGCGAACAGGCAGAGGGATTTTACACCGAGCACCGGGAAAAGCCTTTTTTCGGTGACCTGGTTGCCTACATGACGTCCGGTCCGATCGTCGCCCAGGTGCTGGAAGGTGAAAATGCGATTGCCGAAAACCGCCGCCTGATGGGCGCGACCAATCCACAGGATGCCGAAGCCGGTACTATTCGCGCTGATCTTGCTGAATCGCTGGAAGCCAATGCCGTGCACGGCTCTGACTCACCGGACGCCGCGGCCCGCGAGGTGGCTTATTTCTTCGGCGTAGAGGAGATCTGCGATCGCAGCTAACCTGTTTGGCTTGAACCGGACGCAGCTGGAAAGCTTCGTCGGGGAACTCGATGGTCGGCCTTATCGAGCCCGGCAGATCATGAAGTGGATCTACCATCAGGGCGTCGTCGATTTCGCGGAGATGACGGATCTGTCGAAGACTTTTCGCGCCGCACTCGCCGAACACGCGAGTCTTGCGCTGCCCGAAGTTGTGTCTCGAAAGGAATCAAATGACGGGACGATCAAGTGGGTGATTCGAGTCGAGAACGGAAACTGTGTTGAGACTGTGTTGATTCCAGAACGCGGGCGAAATACGTTGTGTGTTTCTTCGCAGGTGGGCTGCACGCTCGATTGCAGCTTCTGTTCTACCGGCAAACAGGGATTCAACGGCAATCTTTCCACAGCCGATATCGTCGGCCAGGTATTTCTGGCTGACCGCGAACTCGCTGCAAAGTCTGAGTCGGTCTCCAACGTCGTATTGATGGGAATGGGGGAGCCGCTGTTGAATTTCGATGCGGTGGTCACAGCGACGGATTTGATGATAGATGATCTCGCATTCGGGATCTCCAAGAGGCGCGTGACGATCAGTACCGCGGGCGTGGTTCCCGGCATATACCAGCTTGCGGAGGTGACCGACGTGTCGCTGGCCGTTTCGTTGCATGCTCCGACGGATGAATTGCGCGACCAGCTCGTGCCCATCAACCGCAAGTACCCGATTGCGGATCTTCTCGCGGCATGCAGACACTATCTGGATCGATCAGGCGAGCACCGTTCGGTGACTATCGAGTACACGCTGCTTAAAGGCATTAACGACGGCCTGGATCACGCCCGGCAACTCGCACAGTTGTTGAAAGATCTCAAGTGCAAGATAAACCTGATTCCGTTTAACTCCTTTCCGGCCTCAGGATACGAGCGTCCAGGTGATCGATCGGTACGTGCCTTTCAGACGTACCTGACGAACGCTGGATACGCCACGATGCTGCGGACTACGCGCGGTGATGATATCAATGCGGCCTGCGGACAGCTGGTTGGACAGGTGAAAGATCGAACAAAGCGACAAGAGCGTTATTTGGCTCGGGTCAAAGCGCAGGAGGTGGCATGAGGGTGCTGGTTGGGATCGTGGTTGGCCTGTATCTCCTGACGGGATGTGTGACAACCACCACCAGCGGGCTGCCGCCGCCCGAAGACGCAGAGAAACGTCTGGAAGCACATCTTGGGCTGGCACGCGGATATCTTTCGGGTCGGGATTTCGAGCGAGCCCGGGAGACTCTGGATCGAGCTCTGGAGATCGATCCGAAATCGGTGGAGGCATACGTTCTCAAGGCTGTAATCAGCGAAAACGAGCAGGATCAGGACCTCGCCGAAGAGTATTACGACAAAGCGCTTCGTTTTGATCCGAATCACTCCCAGGCATTGAACAACTACGCGAGTTTTTTGTATGGCCAACAACGATATCCCGAGGCTCTGCCGCCGCTGCGAAGGCTTGTTCGCGATGTCGGCTATCATGCTCGAGCTCAGGCATACGAGAATCTCGGTCTGGCGGAACTGAAAGCTGGCGATCGTGAGCTGGCGAAGGATGCTTTTTCGCGGGCTTTGCGGCTCGATTATTCCCAGGTGAGCAGCAGTCTGGAACTGGTGGATATCACCTATGTCGACGGCGACTACCAGATTGCAAGTGAGTACTACGAAGGATTTCGATCGCGATCAAGGCAGAACGCGCGAAGCCTGTGTTTGGGCATGAAGATTGGCGAGGCGCTCCACGATGCCGACCGGCTTGCCAGCTATACCCTGGCGTTACAGAACCTCTTCCCGAATTCACCCGAAGCGGCGCAGTGTCTGGCTACCAGGTGAACTATCCGTCAAAGGATGGTCCGTGAACGACGTGCCGGAGGGTCCTGGACAAGCCCTGCAGGCGGCGCGGGAAAGCATGGAGATATCCGTGCGTGAGGTCGCTGACGTGCTCAATCTGCCTATCGCGACGATAGAAGCCATTGAAGTCAACGACTACGAAAACCTTCCAGCTGCGGTTTTTACCCGAGGCTATATCCGCGCGTACGCGAAGCTTTTAGAACTCGATGCGGATGCCGTGGTTGCGCGCTTTTCGGCCAACGACAATGAAATCGAATCTGCCGAGGCGGATCCTTCAGGCCTGTGGCCGGGGTTGCTTCGTACCCATCCGCAACTGGTGCCCGGCGTGGCCGGACTTGCGGCGCTGATCGGCTTGATTTCGATCGCGGTGTGGCTTTGGCCGGCGACAGGTGAACGCGAGCCCATCACTGCCGAAGCGCCGCCCGGCATCAAGGCAGCCGTAGAGGAACCGGAGATTTCAATTCAACAGCAGATTCCCGTGGAACCTGCGGCACCGTCACCGAGCCCCGATGTCCAGGTGGAGTCGTCCATTGAGATCCGCCCGGCCACCGGAGAAGCGCTCATTGCGACCACCGATTTGGAGCCACCGTCCTCGCAGCGGATTACGCCCACGGGCGGTGATCGTTTGGAGTTCCGATTTTCGGAGGACTGCTGGGTTGAAATAAAATCCGCAACCGGTGCGAGCCTGTTTAGCGATCTCGGCCGATCCGGCGGCTCTCTCGAACTGGT
>JAYGEV010000504.1:0-7876 GCA_046582225.1 Pseudomonadales bacterium | reverse complement strand
CGTCTACAGCGGGCGGAAATCCAGGGGGAGTGTGGGCCGCGGCTTAACGACGAAGTAGATCCGCAGATGTGGCTGGCACAACCCGGTGCGCCCAAGCCCAAGCTCGACGACGAAAAACCCCCAGGTATGACCGTCGCCTACGACGAGTTGATTGCCGAGTGGCGCGAAGCGAGCTTGTAGTTGCGTCGGGAGTGAGCGGCCGTTGATCGCCGATTCCGACGGCTGCCGTTTTCGTGGGTGAGAAACTCCAGCGCGCCTTGACCCGCCCTCCGTTCGTCGCTGTAATCACGCTGGATCTGGGAGCCTGGAGATGACTGTGACAGAGTGCGTCGACTTTCTCGTCAACCAGGAAGACCTGCGTGAGCATCGCTGGCATCAACGACCGCTGCCCGAGCAACTGGGCGCCGACGAGGTGTTGCTGGCGATCAGCGCGTTCGCGCTTACGGCGAACAACATCACCTATGCGGTCATGGGCGAGCGCATGTCATATTGGCAGTTCTTCCCCGCCGAGGCGGGTTGGGGGCGAATTCCGGTGTGGGGTTTTGCCGATGTGGTGCGTTCCAGTCATCCCGATGTTGAGCCCGGGGAGCGCCTCTACGGCTACTTTCCGATGTCCTCGCACCTGGTGATTCGGGCGGGCAAGGTCAACCAACGCGGCCTGCTGGACGTGAGTGCGAACCGCAGCGAGCTCCCAGCGGCATACAACCAGTACGTGCGCACGGCCAACGATCCAAGCTATCAACCTGGGGACAGATCTGCCGAAGACGCGCAGATGCTCTACCGACCGTTGTTCATGACGTCGTTCATTCTTGATGACTTTCTCGATCAGAACGACTTCTTTGCTGCACGGACCGTGATCCTCACCAGCGCGTCGAGCAAGACGTCCATGGGTCTGGCGTTTCTTCTGCACGCAAACCGAGCGGATAGAGTCAACGTGGTCGGTGTCACCTCTTCCGGCAATGCGGCGTTCGTGGCGGGATTGGGCTGCTATGACCAGGTAAAAACCTACCACGAGATACAGGAGATCGACCGGACCGCGTCGGTCATCGTCGATATGGCGGGTGACGGGACGGTTCTGGCAGCGCTGCACAATCATCTGGATAGCGAGCTGAAGTACAGCTGTCTGGTGGGCGCGACCCATTGGCAAGAGCGCCCGGGTGCTCGCGACATGGCTGGACCGCAGCCGGAAATCTTTTTTGCGCCTTCACATATTCAAGCCCGAGCCAAAGACTGGGGGCCAGGGGGTTTGGAGCGTCACTTCGCGGGAGCCTGGCGCGCGTTTACCGATAAGGCCAGAAACTGGATCGACGTCGAGCATGGCGAGGATCGTGGCTCAGTCGAAGCGATTTATCGGCGCGTTCTCGACGGCAACGCTTCGCCAGACAAGGGTTACGTATTGTCGATCCGCTGATTCGAGTGAGCATGGCCCCGGGGCGTGGGCCACGTCCCGGCAACTTCGGTGGCCAGCCAACGGACCAGTGCGGCGTTCACATCCGCTGGTCGCTCCTGGGTCATCCAGTGCCCGGAATACACAGTCACCTCGTTCAGATTACCGCAGTGCAGGCGCATCGGTTCTGCCAGGGTGGAGTTGAAGCACTCGCACACGTAGTCGTAGCGTGCGCCGAGGAACAGCACCGGCATGTCGAGATAGCCTGAGTTCGCGGCCTGGTTCGCATAGGTTTCGTTGGCATCGTGGTTCATGTAGTAGGAGTTGGGGCCGAAGAAGCCGTTCCTGCTCAGCGCCTCGGCGTAAATGGCAAGCTCGTCTTCGCTGACAACGCCTGCATCCCGTGGAACGTCCGGCGCCTCGGCGGCAGGGCCAAACCAGCCGCCGTTGATGCGGGTCATCGCCGTTGTCGCGGGTTGCCCGTCGCCGAGCGGATCTCCGCTGCGAAACAGCAGCTTCACCGTGTTGAAGGGGTGTGCCTCCATTTCTTCGCGGGCGTGGGCGAAGTTCTCCTGGTAGAAGAGCTGGTACTCCCACTGCCCGGCAGGGAACCGAGGCCCGTAAACGTCACGGTTGACCTCGTTTACGCAAGCGTCCACGCCGCGTTCCAGGGTGTAGTAGGGGACGCAGAGATTGGCCACTGCATCACAGTTTTCGGGGTGGTGGCTGGCAATGTTCCACACGGTTGGACAACCCCAGTCGTGGCCTACCCAGACCGCTCGTTGCCGACCCAGCGCAGACAGCAGATCGAGCATGTCGCCAACGATCAGTGACTGCGTGTAGTCTTCGTGCCGCTGGTAAACGGAAGAACGCCCGTAGCCGCGCAGGTCTGGGGCTACCGCGCGAAAGCCGAGTGCTGCCAGGGCCGGAAGTTGATGGCGCCAGCTCAGCGACAATTCGGGCCAGCCATGCACGAAGATTACCAGCGGACCATCCTCCGGTCCGGCTGCCAGATAGGACGTTGTATGGGTGCCGGTAGTCACTGTGTGTTCGGTGATCTGCACGCTGTAGGGTTCCTTGACCGGCCCGTCGTCGTTTGCATGATATCCCGGATCTTCAGACTGGGCTGGGGAGCCTGGAGGATGTTATGTTGTAACGCCTGGCAGCAACCCGATGTCCATGTCGTCTTCGGCCAACGTTCTAAACTCCCGTGCACCCAACCGGATTGACCGGATCGCGATCATGCTGTCCACTTTGTGCCTGCTGCATTGTCTGCTTATCCCGGTCGTCGTCGTTCTCGCCCCTGCATTCAGTTCTGTGGTGCTCGGCACCGAAACCACCGTGCATTGGATTTTTCTCGCGCTCGCCGTGCCGATCAGTTGCTGGGCATTGCTGCGCGGCTACCGGCGCAGTCGCCGGCGCGCCGGTCTTGGGGCCGGTCTGGTGGGGCTGTTAGTCATGTTTCTCGGCGTGTCGCACCTGTTTGACCCGGCGCTGGAAGTGCCGTTGACGGTGCTTGGCGTCAGCCTGGTTGTTGTCGCGCACGCGCTGAACCTGCGTGGGGAATTGATACCATCGGTGATCCAGGCCTTTGGGGTCGAAACCCAGGACGGTGGTGGCCAGAATTAGTTGGCTTGCCCCTGGGGCTCGGGCGCGTTAAGAATCTGTGTCGCCTCGCGGATTACCTGGAACGCGGAGCTGAAGAATAACAACGCGATCGCTACTCCGACCAGCAGATCCGGCCAGAAGGAATTGCTGATCCACACACCCAGCGCCGCGGTCATCACCGCGACGTTCGCGATCACATCATTGCGCGAGCACAGCCACACGGATCGCATGTTCACGTCGTCTCCTCGGTGCCGAAAAAGCAGCCCGAAGCAGATCACATTGGCGGCCAGGGCCAGCGCAGCTACCGCGCCCATGGTGACAGCTGTCGGCGTTATACCGGTCTGAATCTTGAATGCGGCTTCGGAAAAAACCACGACTCCGAACACCGCCATGATCGCGCCTTTGACCATGGCCGCCTTGGCCTTTCCATGGGCGCTGCGATTCAGCACGTAAAGGCTGGTGCTGTAGGCCAGGGTGTCGCCGAGCATGTCGCCGGCGTCCGCGAGCAGCGAAGTCGAGCGCGCCAGCACTCCGGCCGTGGCTTCAACGACAAACATCACCGCATTGATCGCGAGCACCAGCCACAGGGTGGTTGCCTGCCTGGATGCAAGATCGTCACCGCAGGAGTCGCAGCCTGCGCTCAAGATTTATTCCCGTTCGCCATGGAAACCATTTTAGCAGCGACGCGAGACGAGGCGATACCGGGCGATATTGGCCGCCGGCGCGGTCGGCTACAATGCGACACTGTTGCTGTGGGGGCATTGTCGATGAGTGAATTCAATCAACCAATCTCCGGCAACGAGATGCCGCGGTTTGCCGGCAACGCATCCATGTTTCGACTGCCAGTCGTCGCAGAACCCAGGGATCTGGACGTCGCCATCGTTGGCGCCCCGCTGGACATCGGCACCAGCAACCGCGCCGGCGCCCGTTACGGGCCCCGGCAGATTCGCGCGGAATCGGTCTTGATTCGGCCTTATGCCATGGCCACCGGCGCGGCGCCATTCGACGCGCTACAGGTGGCCGATGCGGGCGATGTCGTGCTGAACCCCTATAGTCTCGAGAAATCTCTGCAGATCATCGAAACGCACTATCACGAACTGCTGCGCTATCCCGTTGTCCCCATATCCATCGGTGGGGATCACACGATCACATTGCCGATCCTGCGCGCGGTAGCGAAAAAACATGGGCCGGTGGCGTTGGTTCACGTAGATGCCCACGCCGATATGAACGACGAAATGTTCGGCGAGCGAATCACCCATGGCACCATTTTTCGGCGAGCCCTCGAAGAAGGCCTGGTCGAGCCTGCAAAGATGTATCAGATCGGACTTCGCGGCACCGGTTACTCGGCGGACGATTTCGAATGGGGGCGCAGCTGGGGAGTTACCGTGGTGCCTGCCGAAGCGTGCTGGTACACCTCGCTTGTGCCACTCATGGAGGGCGCTCGCAGGGTCATCGGTGCCAGTCAGCCGACCTACCTGTCTTTCGACATCGACGGCCTCGATCCATCTGTCGCGCCCGGTACCGGTACCCCGGAGCCCGGTGGCCTCACCGGGTCCCAGGCGCTCGAGATTATTCGCGGCTGCGCCGGGCTGAATCTGGTGGGTTGCGATCTGGTGGAGGTATCACCGCCCTACGATACAACGGGCAACACCGCATTGCTTGCCGCGAACCTGATCTTCGAGATGCTCTGTGCGCTGCCCGGCTGCCCCCGGCCGGGTACACCCGGGTGAGATCTTCGACTATCATCACAAGCCACTTCGGAGGAGGAATTCATGTCCGCGTTTCACGATATCGAAATGGAAAGCATCAGCGGCGAAGCGGTGCAGCTCTCAAAGTATCAGGACAATCTGTGCCTGATCGTTAACGTTGCCAGTCGCTGAGGACTCACCCCTCAGTACGCAGGTCTGCGTACCCTTCATGAAGACCACAAGGATCAGGGATTTACCGTGCTGGCGTTTCCGTGCAATCAGTTCGCCGGCCAGGAGCCTGGCAGCAACGCCGAAGTGCTCGAGTTCGCGCAGTCGAACTATGATGCCAGCTTTCCAATGTTCACCAAGATCGAGGTCAATGGCGATGGCGCGTGTGATTTGTACAAGTTCCTGAAATCCGCCCAGGCCGACGACGACGGCAAGGCCGATATCGCGTGGAATTTCACCAAGTTCCTGGTCGATGGTTCGGGCGATGTGGTTGGGCGGTTCGGACCCCAGGTAACGCCTGAGGAGATCGGCGAGCAGCTGTCAAGCCATCTGCCTGGTTGAGGATCCTCTCTGGCACGAATAGTCCTCTAGACTGAAATGACACGATAGAGGACTTCGATGTCAGGCCGACCCGCTCTGCTGGACGATCTGTTCCAGTCACCGGTGTTGATGTACCGCGTGCTGGGGCTTGTGGCCGCGATTGCGTTTGTCATCGGCGCTTTCGCGGAACAACGCTATTCGCCTCGTGGTGATGTTGATCTGCTGTTCCTGATCGGACTGATCATCGGCTTCCTGGTGATAAGCGCCGTTCCCCTCAAGCCGCAGGTTTCACCGGATACGGTGGAGAACGGCTGGTTCATGGTGTTGCTGTTCGGGGTGGTCGGGCAGGCCGTGCACCTGTACGGTCAGAACCTCAGTTTCGAAGTCGCGTTGCAGAGTTTCGTGGTGATAACCGCCGCCAGCGCGACGCTCAGAAAACGGTACTACCTTAGAGTTTTCCTCGGCTTGTCGATGCTCAACGTAATTGCCGTGTCGTTGGTTCTCCCGAACCCGGAAGTCACACCCGCCCTGTTTGGGTTGCAGCTTGTCACCTACAGCCTGTTTATGTACTTCATCATTTCGTCGGGCATTTCTGCGGGTGAACGTCAACAGCTCACAGAGGACCGTTTGCGCCATAGCGAGGCGTCGCTGTATCGGGCCCAGGGAATCGCCCGAATAGGAGGCTGGGAGTACGACGGGGAAGGTACGCTCGAGTGGTCCAAGTCGCTGTGGGATCTGATTGAACTCGAACAATCTGAGAATCCGGAAGCACAGGCGGTGCTGAGTGTGATGGATGATGAACACCGCGAAGCGTTGACTGAGCACGTCGATGATCTGATGTCCGGGCGCGGCCAGGAGTTCGAGTTCGAGACCGCTATGGTCACGAGCGCCGGCAAAACAATGGACGTTCGCGTGCTAGGTCAACGCAACTCCGACCCCAGCGCTTCGGCCAGGGTGGTCGGCACAATCCAGGACATCTCGGGGCAGGCAGAAGAGGCGCGGTTGCTGAATCGCGCGCGCGAGGCGGCGGAGTCGGCTGCTGCTGCGCGTACCCAGTTTGTGGCCAATATGTCCCATGAAATCCGCACGCCCATGAACGGTGTGATCGGCATGACCGCGCTGTTGCAGGAAACCGAACTGAACGATCAGCAGCGCGCCTACCTGCAAATTGTGCAGAGCAGCGGTGACGCGTTGTTGAATATCATCGACTCAATCCTGGATTTCTCCAAGATCGATTCCGGGCAGCTCAAGCTCGAGTCCCATGCCTTCAGCCTGGAGGATTGCCTGGCGGGCGCCATCGACGTGGTGCTGCCGACCGCCCAGGAAAAAGGCCTCGAGGTGCTCTTCGAGTGGGATCCGGGGCTGCCGTTGCGCTATCTGGGCGACAGCAACCGTATCCGTCAGATCGTGTTGAATCTGCTCGGCAACGCGGTGAAGTTTACCGATGTGGGCGAGGTCTGCCTGAGCGCGCGTGCCGCTGATTCGGCGCCTGACGGTGACGATCGGCAATGGCTGTGGATGTCGATGACCGACACCGGTGTGGGGATTGCGCCGGCAGCTCTGGCCGACGTGTTCGACGCTTTCATCCAGGCAGACGCGTCCACAACCCGCGAATTCGGCGAAACGGGGTTGGGCCTTAACATCGCCAAGGAACTGGTGGAACTCATGGGCGGTGAGATATCGGTCGAGAGCGCATCCGGCCAGGGTTCTGTCTTTCACATCAGGCTGCCGCTGGAAACAGCCTGGGGATGACGTCCGTGGTCGAATCGGACCCACGTGTGTTTCTGGACAGGTTCCGTTCCGATTCGAAATTTGATCTGCTCATTCTGGACATGCACATGCCCGAGATGGATGGGCGCGAGGTAGCCCGGACACTTCGAGCCGATGCCGACCAGCTGCCGCCAATGTTGCTGTTGTCGTCGCTGGGTGATGGTGACAGCGACGGCGACGAGGGCGTGCTGTTCGACAGCACGATCAGCAAACCCGTGCGTCTGGGGCAGCTTGTCGAAGCGATGTCTGAGCTGTTCGATGGCGAGGCGCACCACCACGCCGCCGCCCGGCTCGAGGACCACGCGATGTACTCATTCCGAGTGCTCGTCGCGGAGGACAACCTGGTCAATCAGAAGGTGGCTCAAGGATTCTTAAAACACCTGGGCATGCGGGCCGAAATTGCGGCAGACGGGCAGGAAGCCGTCGAGATGGTCATTGCGCAACGCTATGACGTTGTGTTCATGGACGTTCAGATGCCCGGTATCGATGGGCTGGAAGCGACCCGCCTGATCAGAGAGCTCGATGTTCCCCAGCCGCACATCATCGCGATGACGGCGAACGTGATGGAAGACGACCGCCGCATCTGCCTGGAGGTGGGGATGAACGACTTCATCGCCAAGCCAATCAACACAGAGCGCCTCACCGACGCTCTGAATCGGGTACCCGGTCTCTAGATCGGATCGACTCGAATCACTTTGCCGGGAGAGGCGTCGGTCACCACGTGCAGGTAGCCGTCGGGGCTGACCCGCACGTCACGGATGCGTACCCCCAGTTCCGAAAACAGCGCTTCTTCCTGCACCGCCCGGCCATCTTCCACGACCACCCGGCGTACCTCCTGGTCCACCAGGGCGCCCACGAACAGGTCGCCGTTCCA
>JAYGEV010000494.1:0-3090 GCA_046582225.1 Pseudomonadales bacterium | reverse complement strand
ACCTTGAAGCGATGAATGTCCAGTCCGCTCGCATGGATCGCCTGCTCCATCAGATCGCGACGGCTGCGATAGCGAATCAGGGCTCCGCTCGTCCACTGTTCAGCGCCCGGGATGCCCCAGATATCAATCGCAGGTGCGGCGGCGGCCCCAAACATCACTGGGTGAGCCGCATTCGACAGCGCCGAGCCTAGAAACGGCTGTGTATATCTGGCAAGGACATCGGCCGAGCTCTCGCCCGGTTCGACCCCGTCCGTCGGTAGCGGGACATCACGCAACTCGATGGCATTGAGCATCGCGAAGTCATCACCGCTGTCCGACTCCATGAACGCCCGCCATACCTCGAGGCGATTTTCATCCGCTCCCGCCACACGCAATGCGTCGAGGTACCCGTCGATCTCGTCATCGCCAAGCGGGCCGCCAAAGGACGTGTACCAGGAAAAAAACACGCCGTACAAAACGAGCAGAAATCCCCACCGACGCGTCATTACAGCAACTCCTCATCCGCAATTGCGAGACTGCGCGCGTAGTGGCGGCGACCCATCCACAACGACACGCCACCGATCACACCGAATATGCTGCTCAACGTCATCAGGGAATATCGAACCCCTTCAGGCCCGGGAAATACGTATTCGTTGAAGGCACCCGCCAGCGGCGGGCCAATCATCATCCCGAAGGACACCACCAGCATGTAAAAAGCCGCCACCTGAGCGCGCATGTTTGCCGGGGCAATCACTGGCAATGAGCCCGCCGCGAGTCCGAACGGCGAGTTGATAAAGATCATCGCCGGCACATACAGCACAATTGCCCAACTGGCCGACGGTACGAACTGAATGATGATGATCGTCGGCATCGCAATCAGGCCGCCGACCATGCCCGCAATGATGTTCGCGTCGCCACGTCCACGGTTGCTGAGCCAGCGTGCAAACAGCGCCGCGAGAATCGGGCCAATCGGTCCGGTCAGGAGAAAGATCCAGCCGAATATCTGCGAAGCCTCGGACGCCGCGTAGCCATGCACCCTGACAAAGAACGACACCGTCCAGAACACGAATGCGTAGCCCATCAACACAAACGATAAGAATCCGATGTGATGGAAGGCGAGCGTCCGCGCATTGCGACGATAGAAGTCCAGGATCTCGGCCACGGTAGCCTGGCTTTCCTGCACCGAACCGCTCGCCGAGCGGCGCGTTGGTTCGCGTAGAAACAGCAGGAAAAATGCCAGCAAAATACCCGGTGCACCCACGTAGAGGAACGTCTGCTGCCAGGGGTGCAGCTCACCCACCAAAGGCAGTACCAGCGGATTGGCCTGCTCCACGATCTCCAGCACATAGCCACCGATGATGAAGGCGATGCCGGAGCCCATGATCGCACCGGTTTGAAACACGCTGAGCGCGAGAGGAATCTGGTCGCGCGGAAAATAGTCGCCGACCAGGGAGGTGGTGGCCGGGGTGAGCGTAGCTTCACCGACCCCGACGCCGATTCTGGCCAGGAACACGTACCAGAAGCTCCGCGACAGCCCACAGGCCATGGTCATCAACGACCACAGAAAGATTCCCGCAGCGATCAGACGGGTACGGCTCCTGCGATCGGCAAGCCAGGCAATGGGCATTGCCGCGACCGCGTAGAAAACCGCAAATACGCCATACAGCCAGCCGATCTGTGCGTCGCCCACGCCGAGATCCTGTTTCATCGGGTCGACAACGATGGCCACCACCTGGCGATCGATAAACGCGATCAGCGCAGCGAACACCAGAACGGCGACCACGAACCACGAATACGCCGGCCGCGGATAAGCAATGACCTCAGCCGGATCCGACACTACAGTGCTGTCCCGCCATGAACATCCATCAGCGCGCCGGTTATGCCGCCACCGAGTTTGCTGGCGAGCAGTACCGCAACCGCGGCCACCTCCTCCACCGTGTTGATGCGCTTAATGGCTGATTCCTGCGCATAGGTATCGATGTACTCGGCGTAGGTCATGCCCATGGACTCGGCCGCAACCGCGCCACTCACCGTCATCAGATCGGTCTCGACCGCGCCAGGCAGGATCGCATTCGAAGTAATTCCCAGCGGTCCATTTTCGAATGCCACGACCTTGGTGAAGGCGTTGATGGCGGACTTGTTGACAATGTAATGAGAAACATTGGTTTTGTTGACCAGGATGCCTTCAACCGAAGTGATGTTGATGATCCGACCCCAGCCACGCGAGAGCATGTCTGGCAGGGCACGCCGGGTGGCCCAGAAGGTCGCATTCAGCATCCAGTTCAGCGCTTCGTTCCATGCCTCGTCGCTCAACTCGGACACCGGCGCAAAGCCCGACGAGCCGCCGGCGTTGTTCACCAGAATGTCGATCTGGCCGTATTGCGCGATGGTACCGTCCACCAACGCTTCGACATCCGCCTGGACGCGAACATCCCCGGCAATGAAGTGCGCGCGATCTCCCACGGCCAGTTCATCCAGCGCTCGCTGGCCTTTTTCTTCGGAACGGCCACTCATGACCACGTTTGCGCCTTCGGCGAGAAATGCCTCGGCGATTCCGCGCCCGATCCCCCTCGTGCCGCCGGTAATGGCTGCCGTTCTACCTTCGAGCTTCATCCGCTATCCCCTCGGTGATGGACCTTACTGTGCGCAAGGCCGTGCATTCTAGAACAGGCTTTCAACCTTCCTGAAAGCCTGGGCGCGCGCTGATCTCACCGAGGTACCGGGAGATGTTCGGCAGATCGAACGGAAGCTCGAGGTTGATCTGGCGGGTAAAACTCAGGGCAACGCCCAAGGTGATATCCGCGATGCTGAAGCGCTCGCCCGCCAGGTACTGGCGGTCTTCCAACACCTGATCGAAGCGGGTCAGCCCATCGGCGGCGGTCTCGAGGCTGATCGCACCCCATTCCTTTGAGATCTTCTCGCGATCGGCGAAAAACCCGGTCAGATTCCGAAACGCCTGGGCGGCCGGCATCATGAAGTTGATCTCGGCGCGACGGTTCCACATTTCGATCAGTGCCTGCTCCAGTGGCTCAACCCCGAACAGGCAGGGCTCAGGGTGCAATCCTTCGAAATAGCGACAGATGGCAACAGATTCCGCCAGGCAGGTTCCGT
>JAYGEV010000449.1:0-3603 GCA_046582225.1 Pseudomonadales bacterium | reverse complement strand
GCGGCCGATTTCGACTGGAGCCCGGAACAACAGGGCCGTGTGCTTTCTTCGTTCTTCGTTGGTTACCTGCTCACTCAGGTGGTAGGCGGGCGGCTGGCCGAACGTTACGGCGGCAAGGTCGTGTTGGGTGTCGGCGTGGTGTTCTGGTCGGTGTTCACGCTGCTCACGCCGGTCGCGGCAGCAGGTGGCATGATTGCCCTGCTCGTCACGCGAGTCCTGATGGGCGTGGGTGAAGGGATCACGTTTCCTTCAATCTATGCTTTGTTCGGGCGTTGGGTCCCATTGACCGAGCGCTCCCGCGCCGTTGGCATGCTGTTTTCGTTGATTCCTCTGGGCAGTGTCTTTGCGCTGCTGGCAACACCCTGGATTGTGGCGCGCTTCGGTTGGGAGGCTGCCTTTTATGCGTTCGGCTCGATCGGTTTCGTGTGGTGGATCTTCTGGCAACGCAACGCTGCGCCAGTGCCCGAGGATCACCACCGGATGACGCCGGAGGAATTGACCCTGATCCGCGGCGCGGAGGCCGAAGCAGCTGCGCCCACAAAACCCCCGGCAATGATGGAGCTCCTGCGCACCCCGGCGGTGTGGGCCATCATCGTGTGCCACTTCTGCGCCAACTGGGGTGGCTACGTGCTTCTGGCATGGATGCCGACGTATATCAATCAAGGTCTCGGCGTGGATTTTGCGTCCGTGGGCATCTTCACGATGATTCCGTCGCTGTTCGCTTTTCTGTCTTTGAATGCTGGTGGCTGGACGGCGGATCGCATGATAGGTGCGGGCATGGACGTCTCACGGGTGCGCAAGATCATGCAGACGATCGGCTTTGGCGGCCTGGCGCTGATCCTGGCAACGGTCGGCTATGTGCAGAGTGTGCCGCTTGCCATCGCCATGATGTCAGTGGGAAACATTTTCGGCGGCGCGATGGCAGGTGGATTTGGCGTGAACCATCTGGACATCGCCCCGCGTGGTGCGGGTGTGATTATGGGCTTGTCGAACACCGCGGCGACCATTCCCGGCATCATTGGTGTGTACGTCAGCGGCTTGATCCTCGAAGCAACCGGTTCCTGGGCTATGGTTTTCCAGACCGCAGCCGGCGTGTACGTGTTTGGGCTTGTTTTCTACCTGACATTTGCAAGTTCCCGTAAGCTGTTCGACTGAAAGGTGCCGGGCGGGTGTGCAACAATGAATGCACCCACGCGGGAGAGACATGTGGCCCAGATCGACGGAGGACGGATCGCAGCGCAACAACTGGTGCGCGCCGGAATCGACACCCTGTTCGGCGTTGTTGCCGGACCCATGATCGAAGTGTTCGCCGGCGCACAGACAGAAGGCATGAAGGTCATTGGCTGCCGCCACGAGATCAACGGCGGCTTCATGGCGTCGTCCTGGGGTTGGCAGAAGCAGAAGCCAGGCGTCTTCGTCGCCGGTTCGGGGCCGGCCGTCACGAACTGCGTCACGCCTTTATACGTCGCGACTGAGAGTGCCATGCCGCTGGTGGTGCTGGGCGGATCGGCGTTCTCGGGCACGACCGGACACGGCTCGTTCCAGGAACTCGACCAGGTGGCGGTGACGCGTGGCGTATGCAAGTGGGTCGGCCGGGTCGACTCGACAGAGCGCATTGGAGAATGGGTGCACCTCGCGCTCGGCAAAGCGCTCGAAGGACGCCCCGGCGGGGTATATCTCGATTTCCCGGGCGAGGTCGTGGCACGACGCATCGACGAGGGTGTTGCCGCGATGCGCGATGCGCCGGAGATCAGCCGGCCCCACCCGGATCCCGGCGTCATTCAACGCATCGCCAATATGCTCGAGCGCGCCGACCGGCCGCTCATCCTGGTCGGCAAGGGAGCGGCCTGGGCAGATGCGGGAGAGTCGATCAAGAAGCTCGTCGATCGCGGTATTCCCTACGTCTGCTCGCCCATGGCCAGGGGCACACTGCCCGACGATCACCCATACTTCGCGAACGCCTCACGCTCAACGGCGCTGGCCAACGCCGATGTCATCGTGATGTTCGGCGGGCGCTTCAACTGGATCTTTGGGATGGGGCGCCGGTTCGCCGAGGACGCTACGTTGGTGCAGATCGATGTCGAGCCGGAAGAATTCATCGGCGGTGCCCGCCTGGACCTGGGATTGCACGCGGATGCCCGCCTCGCTGCGGAGCAACTCGACGACGCGCTCGAAGGCCGTCGCCTGAGCCCGCAAGCATCGAACTGGCTCCAGACGTTGAAAGAAAAGGCACAGCAGAACGAAGAAGGCGTGCGGCATGCGCTGAACGATGATTCCGTTCCCATCAATCCTTACCGGGTCGTCCGCGAAGTGCGGGATATCCTGCCACGCGACGCCATCGTCACCTGCGAGGGCGAGGTCATCATGGGCATTTGTCGCGCGATGCTGCCCTCCTATGAGAACCGGTCGCGACTGAACGCGGGCACCACCGGCTCGATGGGCGTCGGCGCGCCGTATGCGGTCGGCGCGAGCCTCGCATGCCCCGATCGGCTCTCGGTCGCCGTCCTCGGCGATTATGCATTCGGGTCGGCGGCTATGGCGGTCGAGACCGCCGCCCGGGTCGGTGCGAAGCCGGTTTTTGTGGTGGTCAACAACGAGGGCATCGCCGGGGCAATGATCCAGGACCGAATGCTCCCCCCGGACTCCCCGCCGATCGCCACCCTCCTACCGGCCCGCTACGAGAAACTCGCCGAGATGGTCGACGGGCACGCTGAGTACGTCGAGGCCCCGGAACAGATCCGTCCAGCGCTCGAGCGGGCACTTGCAGCCGACAAGCTCGCCGTTGTGCACATACGTGTGAATCCCAAAACCGCTCGCCTCGGCGGCACAAACTATCTCCAATAGGCCTACTGACAGGCGTTCGAATCGTAGCTAAAGGAAGCGACCCATGCCCCAGCCCCTTGAAGGAATCACCGTTGTTGACTGGACGATCTGGCAGCAGGGACCTGTGTGCAGCGCCATGCTCGCTGACATGGGAGCGGACGTCATCAAGGTCGAGCAGCGTGGAACCGGCGATCCGGGGCGCTGGCTTACTGCCGCCGGCGGTCGTGAAACCGGCGATCAACCCAACTGGTACTTCGAGGCGAATAACCGCAATAAGCGATCGATCACCCTCGACCTGAAGAAGCCCGAAGGTCTGGAGGTGATGCTCGCGCTGGTCGAAAAGTCCGATGTCTTTGTGCAAAACTTTCGCAAAGGCGTCGCCGGGCGAAATGGCCTGGGCTACGACGCGCTCAGCAAGATCAATCCCGGTCTGATCTACGCCAGCGCAACCGGCTACGGACCCGAAGGACCCGATAGCGCCGAACCCTCGTTCGATTACCTTGGCCTCGCACGCTCGGGCATCATGAATGCCATCGGCGAGCCCGACATGCCGCCCCTCGGAATCGCAGGCGGCATCGCGGATCAGATGGGTGCGATCATGATGGCATACGGGGTGATGACCGCGCTCGTTGCCCGCGAGCGGCACGGGATTGGCCAGGAGGTCGACGCCTCCCATCTCGGCTCGATGGCATTTCTGCAGGGACTATCACTTTCGATGAAATTGATGACCGGCGTCGCGATGCCGCGCAGCTTCCGCAGCGGTGCCTATAACGCGCTGTG
>JAYGEV010000429.1:0-1644 GCA_046582225.1 Pseudomonadales bacterium | reverse complement strand
ATCGCTGCCGCGCGGTCATGCCTTCTGGAAGATCGTCCGGGTTGTAGCCGAACGCGGCGAACAGCTTGCGTTCGTCAACTTCGGAGGCTACGTGGGGGCTGGGGTAGCCGATGGTGTGTACGAAGCGCGTCACATGCTTGCCGAATATGTCGTAGTCGGCATTGGCGTCGCCAGTGCTGTGAATTCCCTCGGGATGCGTTGCCAGCACGTGGTAGGCCTCGAGGAAGGCTTCCAGGCACATCTTCCAGTTGCCGGGCAGAATTTTCTTGGTGTGCAGGGCGACGTAGCGATCCTCGAGTTTCCAGGTCTTGAAGTGCTCGGTCAGTACGCCCAGATAGGACTCCAGCGGTTCACAATCGCGATCCAGGTTGATGAATACGAACCCACCCCACAAACCGCTCGGCAGTTCGATCAAGCGGAAGTTGTCTTCGTTCACATGGGGGAAATCCCAGCGGCACGGGATTTCTCTGAGTGATCCATCCAGATGCCATGACATGCCGTGGAACGGGCAGCGCAGGAACTGTTTGCCTTTACCCTGGGAGTCTGCTTCGCAGAACTGCATGCCTCGATGCGGGCAGGAGTTGACGAATGCCTTGATGGCGCTGGTCGCGTCGCGGATCACGATGACCGAATAGGGGCCCACGTCGTAGACGATGTAATCGCCAACATTGGGGATATGTTCCTCGCGACACGCCCACTGCCAGGTTTTGCTCCAGACGCGCTCGATCTCTCGATCGTAGAATTCCTGCGAAGTATAGCGCGAGTAGGGGATGTCATCGTCGCCGATGAATTCCCAGCTCTCAGCGGTGAGTGCAGCGGGTGCGCCGTCCTGTTCTCTGTTGATGATGTCGCGTGTGCTGGGTCCGGGGCATCGGGCCTCGCCCGGCGCCAGAGTCGGATCGGACGGCTGGGTCAGATCGAATGCCATGTTGCGTTCCCCCGTTTAAATCAGCCCAGATAATACATGGTTCCCAACCGGATCCAATGGTGGTGCTGAGACCGGTCGATCCAGACGCCTACAGGTCCGATCTGGATCGGGGTAGAATTTCGGACAGGCTAAGGGGAAACAGTCATGGCAGAAAAAGTAGAGTCGGTGCGTACCACGGACCCGGCATATCACAGGCTTCTGGATGCAGATTCGCGCCCGGTACCCGAGTCGTATCGTCGAGACTCGCCCATCGAACCCGGGCCAACGTTTGTACCGGTGTCGCGCTACACCAGTCGGGAGTTTTACGACCTGGAAGTCGAAAAGGTCTGGAAGCGGGTGTGGCAGATGGCATGCCACGAAGACGACCTGCCAGAGGTTGGCGACTTCGTACCCTATGACATTGCCGGCCTGTCGTTTCTGATCGTTCGAACTGCGACCGATGAAATCAAAGCTTACTACAACGCCTGCCTGCATCGTGGCCGTAAGCTGCGTGAGAACCGTGGCAAAGCCGCCACCGAACTGCGTTGCCCGTTCCACGCCTGGACCTGGAATCTGGACGGCTCTCTGCGACAGATTCCGTGTCAGTGGGATTACCCGGGATTGAAGCCTGAGGAGCAGAGCCTGCCGGAGGTGAAGGTGGGTCTTTGGGGGCGCTTTGTGTTCATCAACCCGGATCCGGATTGTGAGCCGCTGGAAGATTTCCTCGGCGATCTGTC
>JAYGEV010000289.1:0-4079 GCA_046582225.1 Pseudomonadales bacterium | reverse complement strand
CGAGCCGGAGATCATCTGGGAACGTGTTCGCGGTCACAACGACGTGCTCACTGATCCCCAAAACCTTGCAAACGATTACATCACCGATCTGGAGTTGCCCCTCATCGGCACGATAAAGACCGTCGGTTCCCTGATGGCGTTCAGCGAAACGCCAACCCCGGCACCGCGCCCACCGCCAGAACTTGGCGCGCACACTGATGAGCTGATGCGCGAACTCGGCTTTGGCGATGCCGAGATCGACGATCTGAAAAGCCACGCGGCCGCGGTACGAGAGGAGCTGTTCGCCGCGCTCCTCGGCGCAGACTAGGGCCGCGGCTGCAGTTCGGCCAGAACTTCAGAGGTATGCTCGCCGAGCTTCGGCGCGCGCCGTTGGAGTCTCCAGGGGGTCTTTTCAAAACTGTAGGGTGCACCGGGATAGAGAATCGTGCGGTCGATGTCCTCGTGATGCAGGGGTGTCTGAAACCCGCGGGCTTTAAAGTGCTCGTCTTCGAACGCTTCCTCTGGTGAGTTTACGACCCCCACCGCGATCCCGGCGCGTTGGCAGCCGACGAAAAAGTCCTGCGCCGGCAGGCGCGCGGCGATCAGCTTCAGCGCGTCGCGTCCTGCCCGAAAAATAGCAGCAATGGTGTCGTCCTCGGCAATCCTGGACAGGTCAAAGGGACCTTCCCAGTTTGCACCCATCTCCAGAAACACCGCTTCGGGAAACTCCTCGACCAACCCAAGCTCAGTCATCCAGTTATGCAGGCGTTCGAACTCCGTCGGAAAACGGGGTGGAACGCCGGTGTTTGCATAGCGACCGTCGGCGCACAGCTGCTGCGTTTCCCCGGACGGGTGAACCGCCGCATGGCGCCCGGTTTGTCTTTGGACCGTAAGCTGCGCCACCAACCACACATAGCTTGCGGCCTCGGTGGTGACATTGGATGACGCATGCATGCTGACATCAACGAACTGACCCTGCCCCGATACGCCACGATGAAGGATGGCGGTCAGCGCGGACAGAACCGCGAAGTGTGCGGCGGTGTGGTAACCCTGTCCGGGACCGCGAATCGGCGCCAGCGAGTGGTCGTCATAGCCGCAGCTCCAAGGTGGCCCGGCGGCGGCCATGATCGTGAGATCGGTAAACGGCAGATCGCTCTTGGCGTCGTTACGGCCAAACGGTGTGACGGCAACATGGATGAGGTCACTGCGCTCGGCGATGAGGTCCGCATAGTCGAGCCGAAGCTCGGCTAATCGGGTTCGGGGCTCAGCCTCGGCGAGGATGTCGGCGGACGCGATCAATGTTCGAAAGCGTTCGGCGTCGGCCGCATCGTCGAGATCGAGCACCATGCCGCGCTTGCTGGTGTGGTAGTGCCACCAGTACAGGCTTCGGTCTTCGCCGGGTTGATCGTCCAGAAACGGCGGGTACGATCGGCTCGGATCGCCGCCGGGCGGTTCCACCAGGATCACGTCGGCGCCCATGTCAGCGAGCAGCTTTCCCGCAAACGCGATGGGCTCGCGCGCAAGCTCCACCACCCGGATACCTTCCAGTGCGCTCAAATCACACCCTCCTCACGCAGCTCCTGGACTTCGTCCGCCGTCATTCCTAACAAGCAGGACAACACTTCTTCGGTGTGCTCGCCCAGGCACGGTCCGCCCCGCTCGATCTGCCAATCCGTCTCCGAAAAATGTACCGGTTGTCCGTCGACCCGAACGTCACCCATTTTCGAGTGCTGCGCGGTCGGCCACAGTCCAAAGTCGCCCGTGCTGGCATCCAGATCGATGCGCTCTTCGGGCTTTGCCACCGCAGCGACCGGCAAGCCGGCGTCACGCAAGCGCTGCACGACATCGAATTTTATCTGCGGTGTGGTCCATCGACCGACGTGGGCATCGAGGTCGTCCTGTTTCGACAGGCGCCGCTCCAGCGAAGCAAACTCACCGCACCAGGGCTCACCAATCTCTCCGACCAGCGCCTGCCAATCGGATTCGTTACGAGACGCGATCGCGACCCACTCGTCGTCGCCGGCACACGGGTAGATGCCGTGCGGTGCCATCGTCGGCCAAGCGTTGCGATTGGCGTGAGGCTCGCCATCGCGACGCGCGGGTCGCGCGTTAACCGTCCAGTCGAGAAGGGCAGGGCCGTGCAGCGTCAGCGCAGCGTCGGTGCAGGCCAGGTCCACCCACTGGCCCTCGCCAGTATTCTGCCGGTGGATGAGTGCCAGCAGGATGGCCATGGCCATGTAGTAAGCGCCGGTGTGATCCATGTACGAATAGCCCCAACCGGCCGGCTCCATCCCCGGCAGCCCCGAGGTGAACGTCAAACCCGACATGGCCTGCACGATCGGCCCCCAGGTCTTGAAGTCACTGTAAGGACCCACGTGCCCGAAACCGCAGTTCGACACGTAGATGATGTCCGGCTTGATGGCCTGGAGCTGTTCGTAGCCGAACCCCCAGCGCTCGAGAACGCCCTTTGCGAAGTTCTCGCTCACCACATCCGACTGCCTGACGATCTCGGTGAGAATTTCCTTGGCCCGATCGGTACGCAGATTCAGTGTGATACCGTATTTGTCGGTGTTGTGGTTGTTGAAACCTCCGCCGAGATCAACACCACGGCGCTCGTCGACGAAGGGTGGGATGCCGCGCAGGATGTCCCACCTCCCCTGCCGGACCGGGTCTTCGATACGAATCACCTCAGCCCCGAACGATGCCAGCCATTTGGTTGCGCCGGCGCCGGCAAGCTGGCCGGTGAAGTCGCAGATCCGAAACGACGATAGCGCGCCGGTCATGAACGCCTCCCAAACAGTTCTAGAACCACTCCCGGATGACCCGCCGCAGCAGCTTGCCCGTCTCGTTGTACGGCAACTCCGCTTCGAACCTGACCACCTCGGGCACACGCGATGAGCGAAGCTGGCTCTTCACCAGCTGCTGGAGCTCATGCTCGGTCGCCTCGGCGTCGGTCTTGAGTACCACGGCAGCCGCAACGCCCTCACCCCATTCCTCAGAGGCGATCGCGACCACGGCGGCGTCCGCGATCGCCGGGTGGCTGAGCAACACATCCTCCACCTCGGCTGGCGAGATGTTCTCACCGCCACGCACGATCACATCGTCAGCTCGACCGGAGAGATACAGATACCCTTCCACGTCAAGATAACCGGCATCCCGGGTAGGAAACCAACCGTCATCGTCCAGGGCGCTGCGCTCCAGGTATTCACCGGAAACCTGCGGGCCACGAACGAAGATTTCTCCGGGAGTGCCCGGCGGGCACGGACTACCTTCGTCGTCACGAATCTCGATATCCACCGAAGGCAACGCCTGACCCACCGACCCGAGGCGGTTGCGCACCAGCGGGTCCGCGCTCGCGATGGCGCTGCGGTGGTCTTGTGGACCGAGCAGCGTAACGGTCGAACTGGTCTCGGTGAGCCCATAGGCATTTGTGAACGCAACGCCGGGAAACAGCGTCAACGCCCGCTCGATGACACTCTCAGGCATCTTGCCGCCGCCGTAGGCGATGGCCCGCAGGTTTGGCAACGAGGGTGCGCGCTCGACCGTGTCCAGGTGATCCACCACACGTGAAAGCATCGTCGGTACCACAAAGGCGTTGGTCACGTTCTCGTGCTCGCAAAGCTCCAACCAGGCCGCTGCTCCGAACTCCGGCAGCAGCACGATACGGCGACAGGCATACAGCGAGCTCAAGACCGCGGCGATTCCCGCAATGTGATACGGCGGAACCGACACCAGCGTTGCCTCATCCTCCTCAGCCGACATGAACTCCACAGTATTGAGTATGTAGGAGACCAGATGCTCGTGGCGCAGGATGGCCGCCTTCGGCGGGCCGGTGGTGCCGCTTGTGAACAGCTGCACCGCAATGGCAGAAGGATCATCGGGCCACTCCGCCTCGCTCGGTGGATCGCTGAGGACCGCTTCCAGAAACACATCCCGCTCCAGTACCGTGATGTCGTCACGACCTGAGTATGAGGCGAAATTCTGCTCATCGGCGATCAGATACAGCGGCGAGATGCGGGAAACGAGTTCGTCGAGCTGCCCGCGGGTCAGCCGATAGTTCAGCGGCACATAAGGTATCCCGGCCATCGCCGCACCCATCA
>JAYGEV010000273.1:0-6541 GCA_046582225.1 Pseudomonadales bacterium | reverse complement strand
CACGGACAGCGCCGTTCCCTCCGGCAACGCAGCGGCACTGCATGTGCTCGCGAAGCTCGAGCGGCGTACCGGCGCGCGCATTTACCGCCAGACCGCAAACGCCCTGCTGGCGACCTACTCCAGCTCAATCAACCGCAGTCCAACCGCATACAGCTACATGCTGCGCGCAGCGCAGCTGCTCGCCGACGGTGGCGCCGGACCGTTCCAGTATGCGGCACGAGGCGCGATCAGCGTACGTGCACAGATTGACGAAGCCACGTTGGTGGTGGATCTCGCGATCGATCCTGGCTGGCACATCAATGCCCACGAGACTCTGCAGGAAGACCTGATTCCGACGTCGCTCGGCTTACATGGGTCAGTTGCAGGGTGGCGTTCCACCACAGCTTCATACCCGGAACCATTGCTGAAAACTCTGGGTTTTCAAAGCGAAAAACTGGCCTTGTTCGAAGGGCAAGTCCGCATCACGATGGGTCTGCAGCAGACCGATTCAGACGCCAGGCCGCTGATCCCGATTGTGCTGCATTTGCAGGCTTGTGACGACAGCGTGTGTCCACCACCCGAGCAACGCATCCTGCGCGTGCCGACGAAGCGCCACCAAATCGAGCCGGCGTAACTAGCGCCGCTCAGCAACGAAGCTGCCCAGAGCCTCGGACATTCCTGTGTAGGATCCGGTGAGGGCGGTCGCCATCTGATCGAGGTCCGCACCAGGTTCGCCCGCGAATTCCCCGTGCCATTGGATCAGCGTGCGGGCCTCGCCCGCCGCGGTCAGGATCACCTCAGCCCGGTATTCGACCATGCCCAACGGGTTGCCTTCGACCAGCGCATAGGCGAGTTCTCTGTTGGCGTCGTCAAGCCGATCCAGGCGTTCGCTGATCCGACCGATCCCCGGAATGTCCATGCTGCGAATCATGCCGACCCCGCCACCGGAAATCTCAAGCTCCACGGGAAGCCTGTTCCATTCGGCAAACCGACCAAAATCGGCGAACACTTCCCATGCCGCGTTTACCGGAACGGGGATCTCATGTTCGTAGATGACCGTGCGCATTGATTGCTTATCCGATGATGTGTTTGAAGTGATGTCTGGCGAGCACGACGTTAACAAGACGATCCCAACAAGAACACTCAGCCTCTGCATCAGTTTCACCGATGATAAAACGGTGGCGCCGGAGCGCGGTTGGGGACCACCGCAACAGTCTCATCAACCTCTCGATAAAAAACGCTGGAAAACAGATCCTTCTCCAGCGCTTCCAGCGCCTTGCCGAGATCGGAATCGGAGCGCCCGGCAACAAATTGCTCGGGCGAATCAAACCACAATTCCGCCATACCGTCCCAGGCTGCGTAGAACGTTTCGCGTATCGCAGCACCTTCAAGAGTAAACGCGTCGGACCCGGGCTCAAAGAAACCCGTCATGACATCCAGCGGGGTGCGAAAATTGATCACATAACCGCGTAGACCTGGCAATCCAGCGATGTGCGCCGCGTAACGGCCGGTCCAGTACGCGCGAAACGCCTCCGGCGCGAGTCCCTCGGGTCGCCTCGCAAACTGGACCAGCTTGAAGATTTTGCGTTCAGGGCGCCTCACCGGCACCGCCACATGTTCGACAACGTGAAACTGAAACGGTGATCCGGTGTACAGATGGGCGCCGTCGCCACCGACCTGTGCAACCTTGGGATCTTCGCTGAGCCCCTCCGCTCGCGCCCGGTCTCGGGCTGGCGACCGAGCCGCCAGGTAGTCCTCGAGCGTATCGAACATCAGCTGTCCCCAACCATCCCACAGCGCATCGAAGTCGGCGGGCTCATCTCGGGTGAGTCGCTCGGCAAGCGGACCCAGACTCTCGCCCACGCTGCGGTTCGCTCGAACGTTGAGCAGGTAGCCGCGAATGTTGTTCAACCGCCGCCCGTAGGAGTTGTGATAGCCGACATGTGCGGCACGATACTCGTCGTGACTGAGGCGTTTGTGACGCCTGACAAAACCTAAGACCTTAAGCATGCGCCCCCCTCACCGGTAGTAATATTCGGGCGCGGGATCACGATTCGGCATGACAATGATGTTCTCGTCTACCTCCACATACCATACCGCTTCGAACAGTTCGGCTTCGAGTTCGCGGAGTTCGGCGTGTAGATCATCATCGCTGCGGGCCACAACAAAGGCATCCACGGAGTCGAAAAACAGCTCAGCCGCACCATCCCACTGCGCGCAGAATGCCTGACGTTGCGCTTGCCCCTCCTCGCTGAATCCCCAGGTATCGGGCGCGAAAAAGTCGCGCATGGCCGACTCCTGATCCGAATCGCGAAAATTCACCGTGTAGCCATGTAATCCAACGAGCCTCGAGGTCAGCTGCGCATAGCGTCCAAGAACGGCCTCCTCGAACTCCGAACTATTCAGCGACAGACTTCGGCGGTAGAACTGCATGAGCTTGGTGAGCTTGTACTCAGGCCTCTGCACCGGCACAACCAGGTGTTCCTCCATGTGCAGATGGTGTGAGCGAAACTCACCGCCCCCGCCCGGCACCGGGTCAAACAGGAAAGGTCCATCGTCGAGCCGCCAGTCCGGATCCACGCTCAAGCCGTCTTCGGTTGCCCGGGTCGGCTCAAGGGTGGCCGCCTTGGTCCAGCTTTCCCAGCTGTCGAAGTAGACCTGGGGGAACCCATCCCACTGTTCAGCGAAACCGCGCGGTTCGGCGCGGGTAACCTCGTCGTACAGCGGCCCCATGCCTTCGCGCAGATCGCCGTTGGCGCGTACATTCACGCAGTAGCCTCGAATCCCTTTCAAGCGCCGCGAGTGGCTGCAATGAAACCCCACATGCCCGGCTCGATATTCGTCGTGCGTCAACAGCTCAGTGTTGCGTTTGAGAAACGCAAAGACTTTGTACATGTTCCTTCCCCCTGAAATTCCGTACCGATGTCGCAGCTGACGCGGCTACTGCGCGTGAAGATTGATCTGAAACTTTATACCTTCTTTCGTTTCGACATCGATGTTGAACGCGTCTGCCGAAGGGCGACTGTAGGTCAGCGTTTTGAAATCACCCGCTCCGGTTGCCGCAAAGCCGGCTCGGTTTTCCGCCAACTCCACAAGCGCCATTTCATGTGGCTCCGGGTTGCGCGGGACGTAACCCGGGAACCATTGTTGAACACGAAACACCAGCGTTCCCTGGGACTCTTCAATCACGATCAGCTCGGTCATGCTGGTCGCCCCATCATTAGTGAAACGGACCACCGCCGCGATCGACCCGCCGACCGGGCGAATCCAGTTCTCCTCCAACGTCTGTTCACCAATTGGACCCACCCATGATCCGGTCATCCACGCCAGGTCGGCCACGGTGGCTTTCACGACCGTATCGGCAAACACCAGCGAAGCCACCAACATCGCGTGGACAACAATCAGCGCAGATACCAGATTCTTCAGCATTACGTTTTTCCCGTGGGAGCTTCCGCCGGAACTGTCCTATTGGAGGAGGGGGTCATCCTTTGGCAGCTGCCGTGCATGCCACAACGCCAGTCGGCGACGCACCGACTTCTGTGACACCTGCTCCTCGGGCAGCGGCGCGATGAGCTTGTCGTGCACCAGCAACCGGTAGATATACAACGCCTTGTCGCTGGCCGAATCGGTGGCTTCGAATTCCACCACCCCGCGTCCCTCGCCGTACACTACCCCAGCTTCCAGCGCTGCCCTGAACAGCTCGGCTTCATTTTTCAGTTTTTTCATGCAACCTCACCGGCACTGCCTGATCCTACCATGCGGTAGATCGAGCGTGTGCCGAAGGCTCCGGGCGTCGATAAAAAGCCTGGAAGACGAATATCGCCAGCGCAAACACCCCGATGCTGAAGACGACGTCACCTGGCACCCGCGCCCACACCAGACCCTCCATGACCCAGCTGTGCATAAACTCGGCAGAGCGTGCGAATGCATAGTAGTGCTTGATCGCCGCGTAGGTCTGCCACAAACCCTGGGGCAGCAACGACAGGAACGTCATCATCGCCAGCCCGATGTTCAAGCCCCAGAACGCGATCTTCAGCAGTCGCTGATTCCACGTGCGAACATCGGTCAATCCGCGCAGGCAGAACAACATCAATCCGATTCCCAACATGCCATAAACACCAAACAAAGCCGCATGCCCATGGTTAGCGATCGTATTGAGCCCTTGCATGTAGTACAGGGCAATCGGCGGATTGAGCAGAAAACCGAACAAGCCGGCACCGACCATATTCCACACCAATACCGCAGCGAAGAACATGAACGGCCAGTGGTACGCATTTTCCCACAGCGCCTGGTTCTCGATTTTCGCGCGACTGTACGCTTCAAAACCAACGACCATGAGCGGGACAACTTCCAGCGCCGAAAACGTCGCTCCAAGCGCCATGACCGATATCGGCGTACCGCTGAAATACAGGTGGTGAAAAGTCCCAAGTACACCGCCGTCCAGAAAGATGAACGTTGCAAACAGCACAGAAACCGTTGCCACCGACACCCGCAGCAGCCCCATGCGAACAAACAGGGTCGCGATGATCGCCGTTGCAAAGACCTCGAATATTCCCTCTACCCACAAATGTACGACCCACCAGCGCCAGTATTCCATCACGCTGATGTGGGTATCCTGGCCCCACATGAGTCCCGCACCATAGAGCAGGCCGATGGTCGCCGTAGACAGAATAATCAGAAAAATGACCGAGCCGCTGGCCGCTTGTTTCAATGTCGGCCACAACGCGCGCAGTACCAGCACCACCCACAAAAGCAAACCAACGAACAGATAGATCTGCCAGAATCGGCCCAGATCGACGTACTCATACCCCTGGTGACCAAACCAGAAGTTCAACTCGAGATCGTCAAAAAATCGGTGCACGGCGGCCCACTCGCCGGCGAAAGATCCAACCACGATCAACAGCAAACTGAACAACAGAAAGTTTACCCCCAGCTTCTGGAACTTCGGCTCATGTCCGGACAGAAGTGGCGCGACATACAGCCCGGTGGCCAGCCATGCTGTGACAATCCACAACACGGACAGCTGCGTATGCCAGGTACGCGTAACGGCGTAGGGCAGGTAGTCGACAAACGGCAAGCCGTATAACCCCTGCCCTTCGACGGCGTAATGGGCGGTGATGATGCCCAGGAGCACCTTCAGTACAAATAAAGCGGTAACCAACCCGAAATATTTTGCGCTCGCCCGCATGGAAGGCGTGTTCACCAGGCCCGCCAACGCGTCGTGCTGGGCATATCCGTCAATCGGCTCCATATCGGTGCGCCAGATGTCGCACTGGCGCGCGTAATACCACACCAGAGCACCGATACCGGCGAGAAGAAGGAATATCAAAATGAAGGTCCACATGAACAGCGAAGCGGGCGGCGTATTACCCACCAGCGGATCATGTGGCCAGTTGCTCGTGTAGCTGACATCCCCATCGGGACGATTGGTGACCGCCGCCCAGGATGACCAGAAAAAGAACGCCGCCAGCGCCTGCGATTCGTGGTCGTCAAGAAATGAACGCAACGGGAATGCGTAGTCCTTGCGCAGTTGCCGCGTCTCCTCGGTACCGGTCTGATAGAGGCTGCGGTAGTGGGCCGCCACAACACCGATTGCATTCGCGCGCTCGTCGCTGACCAACAAAACGCCCGACGCGGGATCGTAGGAGTTTCGGCGCATTTCCATGCGCAACGTGACTTTGTGTTTTTCCAATGCCAGCGCCTCGGACCCGCTCGACCTCCGCGCATCACGATGTGCGATCAGCGAGAGCAACACCGTGGCTTCACGGTGCAACCAATCAGCACTCCAATCCGGCGCGAGATAGCTGCCATGACCCCAGATGGATCCCTGTTGCATCCCGCCGGTGGATTGCCAGACTTTCTGCCCGCGGCTGATATCGGACCCGGTAAACAGCACTTCTCCTGATTGCGCTACGACTCGCTCCGGAATCGGCGGCGCCTGGTGATAGATCTCACGCCCGAAATACAACAAGACCGTAAACATGACGATCATGCTCGTGGCCAGCAGCGCCCAGAGTCTGCGGACCGTGAATGTCGTTGTGTATGCGTTCAATTGCGGGTGCTCCTACGGGGAATTGTGATGAGAGTTGTCCGCGGCATTAGGCAGCGTTTTCCTCACCCCGACACCTGTGAAATCTACGTAGATTCGTTTTTCTCACGCAAGAAAAAGGGCGCCGTAGCGCCCTTCTCTCCGATCGGATCAAAGCCTCAATTCGACCAGCGATCCCAATGCAGGGTCTCTGCCACCGGCAGCCTGGTCACCGGCCCGAAGTTCCCCAGCGGATAGCCCACTGGAATGAGGCCGAATGCCTCGATGTTGTCCGGCAGGCCCAACACCTCTCTGCTCGCGTCGCGATCGCTCAAACCCAGCGTCGTCAACGCCGCCCCCAGGCCAAGCGCGCGCGCGGCCAGCAGCAGATTCTGGACGCCCGGCCACAGTGAGCCACCGGCCATTTGCGCCGCACCGACAGACACCGGGCCATCGAACTCAAAACAGGCAATGACCAGGGCCGGGATTTCGTGCATGTGCTCAGCCTGCCAGAGAACGGCTTCGAGCATCCGC
>JAYGEV010000206.1:0-1791 GCA_046582225.1 Pseudomonadales bacterium | reverse complement strand
CGTGTGCTCTTCCGATCTCTTGTCGATACCCGCTTCCGTATAAGCTTTATTCGCGGCAATTCGCGTTGTGTGGAAGTAGCTGCCATCCCATGAGTTGTGGCCGGCTTCTGAGCCGTTCGAAAGCGAAAGCTGCAGCGCCTTGACCGCCACGATGTTGTGCTTACCCATTCTTTTGGCGATCTCTGGCGTGGTGACAATGGCAGCAGCCGCGCCATCGGATACGCCGCAACAATCGAACAGACCGAGGGGTTCCGCGATCATCGGCGCGTTCAACACCTGCTCCTGGGTCACTGCCTTCTGCAGATGCGCCTTGGGATTCTTGGCGCCATTTGCATGGCTCTTCACGGAAATATGTGCGATGGCTTGTTTCAAGTCATCGCGTTGCACGCCGTGCTTCGCCCGATAGGCGCTCGCCAGTTGCGCGAAATTACCCGGTGCAGATCCATTGGCTGCCCACTGTGGATTGAGCGTGCCACCGAGACCGCCCGGCAGTCCGCCATAGCCGGTGTCCTTGAGCTTCTCCACACCCAGCGCGAGCGCAATGTCACAGGCACCGGATGCCACGGCATACACGGCGCCACGAAAAGCTTCAGATCCCGAGGCGCAGAAATTCTCCACCCGGGTAACCGCGATGTTGGGTAGCCGCAACGCGATGGATAGCGGCAGGCCGCCCTTGCCCACGTTGATCTCTTCGTAGTGGGTCGAAAACCATGCCGCATCGATCTGGCTGATATCGACGCCTGCATCACCGATTGCCTCGTTGAAGGCTTCGACCATGAGTTCTTCGGCCCCGGACTCCCAGCGCTCGCCGAAGCGCGAACAACCCATGCCGAGAATGGCAACCTTGTCTTTGATTCCTGAGGGCATGTGGGGCTCCTTTGTTCGCGGACGGAGTCCGCTCCTACGTGCGGACGGGGACTGCTTTCCAGAAGTAGCGGACGAATCCGCGTGAATGGTCGATGGACTTGATGCGGAACATCATACGCACATCCATTCCGACCTCAATGTCGCCTACATTAACATCGGTGAAATCGGTCATAAACCGTCCACCGTTGGCGAATGTGATCATGCCGTAGTGGGACGGCGGGTCGGCCGTGTAAGTGAGATAGTCCGCAGACCAGGTAAGTATGCTGGCAGCTTCTTCCCGGAACGGATGCGGCTCCTGGGTCTTGAACGCCTTGCACTGCGGATTCACACAGATTTCCGTCCGCGGGAACTGCAGCGTTCCGCACTGAGTACATTTACCACCGACCAGACCTGTGAGCATATCGCGTTTGCGGTAGTTCACGCTGAGTGCGGTCTTGTAGTCGTCGCGCTCGGCGCGCATGCCCTTATCCAGTTTGATGAGATCGTTGAAGGTCAGAAACTTCTGGTAGTTGTCCTCCGGCTGACGCTCAGCGAGCGCACCCACAACCCCACGATCCGGTCGATAGTCTGCGAATGCTTCGGTGACCTTCAACACCAGCGCATCGCAACCCTGGCCGAAGCTTACCGCCAGGATCACGTCACCGGGTTTCGCCTGAGACTCCAAAGTATGGAGCAACATCGCGAGTGCATGTGCAGTGCCCGACTCGCCGAGTTCGCCGTGAAGGTTGTCCCGCACTGCGTCTGAATCGATACCGGATTGTCTGGCAATACCGGCGACAGCTCTGCCGATGGTGCACGGCATCACAAAATGGTCGACGTCCGCGCCTGCTAACCCCGCCTTCGCAAGGGCTTTGTCGATACACGGCGGAACGATTTTGGCGAGCCCCTCGTCTCTGATCCAGCGCTCTTCCCAGGTGTAGTCAA
>JAYGEV010000086.1:0-2381 GCA_046582225.1 Pseudomonadales bacterium | reverse complement strand
CCCGTAAAGGCACTGGTGGACCGGTTCAGGCCCGAAGAGATGCGTCTGATCGAGGATCAGACTGTGCAGCTGGATTGCAACTGGAAGGCCGTGTACGACAACTTCGGCGAGCTCTACCACGTTGAGCACATCCATCCACAGCACGAAACCATCTTCGACTGCCCCGCCTCGGTGGTCGATCTGTGGGACTTTGGTCATACCCGGGTTTGCATCGACGGGTTTACCGTGAACACGCGGCTCCCGATACCCGCCGACGTGCCTCCCTCGCAGTGGGCGCAGCTGGAAGCGCTTGGCTTAGACAAGGACGACTACCAGGGCCGGGTACTGGACGTACGGCGCGATGTGCAGATCAAAAAACGTGAGCTGGCGTCGACACTTGGCTACAACTACGACCTGCTGTCTGACGAGCAACTCTCCGACATCGTGCAGTACAACATCTTCCCCAACTCGGTTCTGGTGCTGATGCCCGACGACTACATGATCCTGCGTGCAAGGCCTCACCTTACCGACCCCAACAAATGCTATTGGGATAAGCTGAGCATGCGGATGACGCCGGACAACGAGGCCCACACACAAGCCAACATTTCCTTCAGCCGGGAGCAGCGGGATACCTCCGGTAATGAGTTGCGCCCGGAGCGCGATGAGTTCCCGTATCAGGACATCGTCGAAGGACGTAAGACCATGACGATCACCCAGGACCAGGACATCTCCCTGATCCGCGACGTCCAAAAAGGCATGCACTCGCGCGGATTCAACGAAGCGTGGCTTTGCGACGACGAGAGCCGGGTGCAGCATTACCACACCTGGCTCGATCGCTACATGGGCCGCTAGCGGGACGCTCACTTTCGTTCGGGAACAAGCTCGATTCCAGCTGCCAGCTTCAACTCAACCTCATCATGGGCGGCTTCGATGTTGGTATATCGCTCAGCCGGCACCGGGTGGCTGGAGGCAAACGTGCCTCTGATCGCAGCGGGATATTCGGCCGCCATCTTGCGCCAGAAATTTGCGGCCTCGATGGTTTCGACGCCCGCGCGGGCCAGCATGTACATCCCGACGTAGTCTGCTTCCCGCTCGAAGTCCTGGCTGAACATCAACGTGCTCATGTTTGAAAACGCGCCCTGGGTGTCCACCCCGTAGACCGCGGCGACCACGTCGAAAATACCACCGAGCAGCGCATTGCCCCGTTGCTTGTCGAGGTGACCTTCCGAGTTGTCTGCGATCTCGTGGGCAAGCACCAGTTGCAGATCCTCGTCAGTCTCCGCGAAACGGATCATGCCCTGTGTCACGTATACGTTGTTGCCGTCTGCAAACGCGTTTAACGAATCGCTCGGCACCAGCACCACGCGGTATTTACATGCCGCAACCGGCTCCAGTACGAAGGTGTGTTGCTGATCGCGCCGTTCGACCGCGAAGCTCACGGACCCGCCAGCTGCGCCGACCTCATCGAGCCGCTTGGCGAGCTTTTTGGAAGCATCTCGACCGCTTGCCACTTCTGCGCCAGCCACGCTGATGAGCACGTCGTAAGGGTTTACGCCAGCGAGGTCAGCCGGAGAGCCTTTAACGACGTGTATCACCTGTGGGCGTTCGCCAATCAGAAGCTCCGAGCGCGCGGTCTGGCGATAACGCTTTTCAATTGCGTCGAGCGAGGTGTGAACGATTCCGAATCTGTTGCGAAGGTCGTCAGAGCACAGAGGCGTATTCCGGGTCAGCAGCGGCCAGGACAGATCCTGCAGTCGAGCCTCCCGTTTCCATGTCGTCCTGATCGCGAGCGCTTCCTGCTTCGCCCGTTCACCGGCCACATCCTCCACCGACCCTCTCGCCGTGGCGGTGGTCGTCGCGCAGCCGTGAAACAACCCAGCCACGAGTCAGAGCATGAGGCAAAATTGCGGTGCGTTGGTTTGTCTGGTCATCATGATCTCCTCGCGTGAATGCGGGGAGCCACACTACGGAGGCAGGAGCGGGACCGTCCTGATGTTTGCTGGAGCTTGCTTAGAAGGAGCTTAAGTTTCCTTAAGCGTCTCTATCGATACGAACTGCAAGCGCTCGGAATCGTTCAATGGCCGGCTCTACGCCACCAAAAACCTCTACAGTCGTGTGGACCGATATCCTGGCAATTTCGGCAGCCCACGATTGGGTTTTTTCGCGCGCCTGGAATGAATATCGGGTCGAGTGGTGGCGAGCGTCGGATTCGTGCTCAACTGGACTGAGATACCCGTCGTTCTGCAAACCTGAAACAGCGTGCGATACCGTGGCAACGGGAATACCCAACCTCTCACTGATTTCCTGCACACCAATCCCCTCCTCTCCCTCGAGGGAAATCACGCTCAAGACAAGTATTCGAGTCAGGTTACGAGTGCGTGAGCGTTCCCATAGATCGGCAA
>JAYGEV010000013.1:0-1897 GCA_046582225.1 Pseudomonadales bacterium | reverse complement strand
GTCGATCCAGTTGTCGATGAGTTCATCGGCACAGCGGGTGATCATCTCGGTATTTCGGGCGGCTCCGGGCCCCACCCAGGGATCGGTCAATTCCTGACGGTGGGAACGCCACAGTTCGATTGTCGGACGAAGGGTCATGATCGAGACCATCATCGCGTTCATATTTTCCAGCTCTTCGGCGGGGATCCCTGATGCGATCATCTCTGCAATGCCGGTAGACATGCCCGGCGGATAGCGCACCCAGTCCTTTACGACTCGTGAGATGTCGTCATATTTTGTGAGGATATAGCCGTCGGTGCCTGGCGCAGAACCCTCGCCAGGAATGCAATGCACGGGCGATTCACGGTGAAGTATGTTGTATGCCTCGTACCAGTGCTCCTGAGCGCCTGGAGAGAACAGGTCTACATCCTCCAGGGATACCGGGCACTTCATCTCGCTCAAATCGTGGTTGGGGGTCTTGGTGCTCATAAATCTGTACCGGGTTGGGGCTCTTGGCCTTTTTCACGCGAACGACATTGTGGCCTGGGAAGCTAAACTAATGGCTATGAAACCGTCAAGTGTGACGGTATATTGGCCGAGCACAAGGAATCTGGAGAGGGGTCCAATATGTATTCACTGACTGTGTCGCGCTCCCTGCGATTGCTATCAACCACTTTTCTGGCGGCCATCGGACTGGCGACCAGCCTGCCGGCGATGTCCGCGCAGATCGAAGAGATCATCGTAACCGCTCGAGCTACCGAAGAATCTGTTCGGAATATCCCGGTGGCCATCACCGCGGTTGGCCAGGAACGAATGGATACCTTTGGCCTCAAAGGGTTTCTCGATCTCGAGGCGATAACGCCTCAGCTCAGCATCGGCCGTGGTGGCAGCGGCAGCGGCGTGGCGATCGGTATTCGGGGGATTGCGTCCGCTACGACTAGTATCGGAATCGAATCGTCCGTATCGGTCGTTATCGATGGCGTCTATATGCCCCAGGCCCGGGCCATCAACGAGGGGCTGATGGATGTCCGCCAGGTGGCAATCATGAAAGGTCCTCAGTCCCTGTACTTCGGCAAAAATTCCACGGCGGGCGTGATCTCGGTGATGACTAACAACCCGGGTGAAGAGTTCGAAGCCAACGTGCGGGTCAGCAACGAGTTCAACTCCGATGACCTGACGCTGGAAGGCGTCATCTCGATTCCGGTGAACGAAAAGCTGGGTCTGCGTCTTGCCGTTCAGACCTCGAAAATGGATAAGGGCTGGATCAAGAACAACGCCGATCCCAATGGCGACACGTACACCACGACGGATGCGTATGCCGTGTTCAACCCCGGCCTGGGCCTGCCGGTGCAAAATTCGTTTGATAACCCGGCAGCTGCGGGCCTGTGGTGGCCCGCCGAAGAAACCACGCATATCCGGGGCACGGTAGCCGGCGACCTCACCGACCGGTTCAGCTACAACATCAAGGGTTCCTATGCCCGCTTCGAACAAACTGCGTCCAGCGGGGGCGGTGAGTTGTTCGACTGCCCGACGCTCAATGGAGTTGCGCACCGCGCGGTACCCGTCGACCCGCAACCGGCAGGCCGGCAGACGACGCTGTTTGAGCCAATCGCGTTGCCCACCGTGGATTGCGTGTTTGACGGCGCGCGCGGTATCAACGACGTGCCCCCTGGCGTCGCCGCCACGAACGATCTGATGGACATGTTTGGGAACGGGGACCTCGGTGAGAAGTTCACCTCAGTCAATTTTACCGCCACCTTCGACTATGCCTTCGACACGGTGGACGTGCAGACCATCTTCAACTATCAGGATGCCACGGAGCGGTGGGTGAGCGACTTTGACGGCGGCGGCGTCACCAGCATTATCGCCGCTGAACGCAACACGTTCGATCAGTTTGCCATCGAGTCGCGCGCCGTCA
>JAYGEV010000596.1:0-1823 GCA_046582225.1 Pseudomonadales bacterium | reverse complement strand
GTTTCAGGTTCTGATCCACGGCCAGCCAGACATGCGCCATGCCACCTGCGCCGATGTGGTCGGTCACATCGTAGCCCGGCACCTCTGGCAAGGTCCGCTTTTCGGGCTCTTCCGGTCTTAACAGAATGGTGGCGTCAGGATCTTCTTCCGCTTGATCTTCAGAATTTCGGGTCGGTTGCACCATTGCTATGCTGCTTCAGCACCGTTCAAGCTGGTTAGACAACGCCGTAGGCGAGCATCGCGGATGCTACTTTGATGAATCCAGCAATGTTGGCGCCTTTTAGATAGTCCACGTAATCACCGTCTTCGCCGAATTCGACACACTGATCGTGAATGCCCTTCATGATCCCGCGCAGGCGTCCATCGACCTCTTCGCGCGTCCAACTCAATCGCAGGCTGTTCTGGCTCATCTCCAGGCCGGATACGCCTACGCCACCAGCGTTGGCCGCTTTGGACGGGGCCAGCAGTACGCGCGCGCTCTGGAACACCTCGATGGCATCGGGCACGGTCGGCATGTTGGCGCCTTCGGATACTGCGTAGCAGCCGTTGCTGACCAGGCTCTGTGCGTCTGCAACTTCGATCTCATTTTGAGTCGAGCACGGGAAGGCGAGTTGACACGGAACCACCCACGGCCGTTGGCCCTCATGATATTCGCAGCCGAATTCGTCCGCATACTCCTTGATGCGCCCGCGCCGATTGGCTTTCAAATCGACGACCCATGCGAGCTTGTCAGCGTCAATACCGGCGGGATCGTGAATGAACCCGCCAGAATCGGACATGGTAATCACCTTCGCGCCCAGCTCGTTGAGCTTCTCCACGGTGTAGGTCGCAACGTTGCCGGATCCCGACACCGTGCAGATCTTGCCGTCCATCGTCTCACCGCGGTGGGCGAGCATGTCTTCCATCATGTAGACCACGCCGTAGCCGGTGGCCTCGGTTCGGATGTGGCTGCCACCGAACTCCAGTGCCTTGCCGGTCAGCACGCCTTCGAAGCGGTTCGCAAGACGTTTGTACTGGCCGAACATGTACCCAACCTCACGCGCGCCTACACCGATGTCACCGGCGGGCACGTCGGTGTCGGGTCCAATGTGGCGGCTGAGTTCGGTCATAAACGACTGGCAGAAGCGCATGACTTCAGAATCGGATTTACCTTTGACGTGAAAATCGGCGCCGCCTTTCCCACCACCAAGCGGCAGGCCGGTGAGGCTGTTTTTGAAAGTCTGCTCGAAGGCGAGAAACTTAAGAATGCTCTGGTTCACCGATGGATCGAATCGAATGCCTCCTTTGTAAGGGCCGATCGCGTTGTTGCACTGAACCCGGAAGCCTCGGTTGACTCGGATATGCCCTTCATCATCTTCCCAGACCACGCGGAAGCTGATGATACGGTCAGGTTCCGTCATGCGTTCAAGCACCTGTTTTTCACGGTAGATTGGCCGCTCTGCGGTGAACGGGAGGATGTGCATCGCAACTTCCTCCACCGCCTGATGAAATTCCGGCTCGCCAGGATTGCGGCGTCGCAGGCCCTGCATGAACTGATCGAGATCGGCAGAATGGTCCGTCACGGTGCGCCCCAAGGTTGATTTCTCCCCGCCGGCGAGTGTACACATTTCGCCGAATGGGAGACATCTGAAGTTGTTCGTGTAAAATCGTTCAGGCGTGACTTTTTTGCAAGGGGATGACAGCGTGGCCGAACAATCGATCTCACAAAGCGGGCGGGGGCAATTTTCTGATACGCCGCTGGAACGGGTCGCGACGTTAAAGTCGGTGATCGAAGAAGGCGGTGACGAGGCACAAAAAATACGCCGCGTACCCGACGAAACCGT
>JAYGEV010000571.1:0-3785 GCA_046582225.1 Pseudomonadales bacterium | reverse complement strand
CCAAAGTGCGGGACCAGGATCAATACCCCCCGTCCTTCCGCGCGCGCACGTTCGATATGTTCAGCGCCGGATACGGCTAACAAGTCAGACCACCGCCGCCGCGGCCAGTGAAAAAACAAACCCGCTTCTGCAAGCAGGTGTGAGGTTTGTTGCAGACTTCGCCGCGCGAGAAGTTCGCGCTGCGCATCAGCCAATTCTGGAAAGCACAGACCGATATTTGTTCGAGTGGTTCGGGCCGCGCGTGAATAACGCTGCCAGCCAAGACCGGCAAACAGATCAACGAGCAGACGCGCAGTGGTCAGCGGTAACAATGCGAGCACCCTCACGAGGACCGACAACAACCAGCCCTTCAGGGTGTCTATCCCGCGATGCCAGTTGCCCGACACCTTCAAGCGCGGTCCCGACAGTATTTGTGAGAGGGGCAGTTGATCAGATGGTCGTTGACCAGCCCGGCGCTCTGCATGAACGCATAACAGGTTGTCGGACCCACGAATCTGAACCCCAGCTTCTTGAGGGCTCGGGCCATGGCGACAGACTCCGTCGTCTGCGAAGGTATTTCGGAAAGACCGCGCCGACGGTGCTGCCGGGGCTTACCACCAACATATGACCAGATCAGCTCGGAGAAATCTTCGATCTGCAGGTACGCGCTGGCGTTGGAAATCACCGAGGTCAGTTTGCCCCGATGGCGAATGAGGCCGGAATCCTGCAGCCACTCATTCAGTCTTGACTCGCCATGGACTGCCAGCAGCGCAGGGTCGAAACCGAAGAACTGTTCGCGCATTCGTTCGCGCTTCTTCAACACCGTGTACCAGGACAGCCCGGCCTGCATGCCTTCAAGCACCAGACGCTCAAACAGCTCCTGTCCGTCGCGCTCGGGGACACCCCACTCATGGTCGTGGTACTCGACGTAAAGCGGGTCGCCACCACACCAGCTGCATCGCTGGGTTTTGACCATGATCGTTAGATACCGTAGATTGCGCCGGCGATTGTACCCGGCTAACAGCCAATGGCCAGATTGATCCTTCTAGACCGCGACGGCGTGATCAACTTTGACTCACCCGACTACATAAAAACTGCCGACGAGTGGCGGCCCATCCCTGGGTCGCTGAATGCAATCGCAACGCTGCGCGCAAACGGCTTCATGGTTGCGGTGTGCACGAATCAGGCAGGCATCGCACGGGGCAAGCTGGGCGAGTCCGACCTCGCCGGAATCCACGCAAAAATGGACGCCGCTCTGGGCGCACTGAATACTCGGCTCGATGGCCTGACCTTTTGTCCGCATCATCCGGATGACGCCTGCGAGTGCCGCAAACCTCAGCCAGGCATGCTGCTGAAAATGATGCGCCAGCTTTCAGCCAGCGCGCGAGACACGGTATTTGTTGGTGACTCGTTGAAAGATCTGCAGGCGGCACACGCCGCCGGTTGTACCGGCGTGCTGGTACGCACCGGTAACGGCCGGAAATCCGAGGCAGCTGCCACCACCCAGGGCATGGTCGTTCGGACTTTCGCCGACCTGGCAAGCTTCGTACGCGATTGGGTGAGCTGAAAGCGATCCCGTCTCAGACGTCGAGATTGACTACAGACAACGCGTTTGCTTCGATAAACGCCCGCCGCGGTTCAACCTGATCGCCCATCAGCGTCGTGAACATCTGGTCGGCTGCAATCGCATCATCAACGGTTACCTGCAACATCCGTCGAACCTCGGGATCCATCGTGGTTTTCCACAGCTGGTCGGGATTCATTTCGCCAAGACCTTTGTAGCGCTGAATATCGACGCCGCGACGGGCTTCGCCCAGCAGCCATTCCACACCTGGTCCAAAGGTGCTCAGCTCCTGAGTCTTTTCACCGCGTTGAATGAAGGCGCCGTCTTCGAGCAATCCCATGAGCCGTTCACCCATCTCGACAATAGCGCGGTACTCAGAACTGAGGAAAAACCCCTGGTTGAGCAACACCTGTTCGGTCATGCCCTTTTGAATGTAGTGCACCCGCGGGCAGAAAATCTGATGCTCTGGGTCTTTCTCCAAAACGACTGATGCTCCGACATCAGGCCCTAATACCAAAAGTAAGCGCTCACCCCATTGTTGCATACCGGTTTCGTCGGCGAGCATTGCCTCGTTCACCCCTGGCATTTCTATCAACTTTTCGGTGACCGCCATGGGGTACACGCGGGCCAGTTTCTGGAGTTGCCCGAGCAGCATGCGATATCCGGTCGCAAGCGAAGCCAATGCTTCACCTTCTATGGGATCAGCATCTACTTTTGGAAATAGTTTGGCCCCATCGAGCGCAAGCTGCAGGAAATAGCGGTCGAGTTCGTCATCATCCTTGACATATTTCTCCTGCCTCCCCCTTTTTACCTTGTAAAGAGGCGGTTGGGCTATGTAGATGTGCCCACGTTCGACGATTTCGGGCATCTGGCGGAAGAAGAACGTCAACAACAGGGTGCGGATGTGCGATCCGTCCACATCGGCGTCTGTCATGATGATCACGTGGTGGTACCGAAGCTTGTCAGGGTCGAACTCACCACGCCCGATACCACAACCCAGCGCCGTGACGAGATTACCGACCTCAACTGAGGAAAGCATCTTGTCAAAACGCGCCTTTTCGACATTCAGAATCTTTCCCCGTAACGGCAAGATCGCCTGGGTCCGGCGATCACGCCCCTGTTTTGCCGACCCTCCCGCGGAATCGCCCTCGACCAGGTACAACTCGGACCGCGCGGGATCCTTTTCCTGGCAATCCGCCAGCTTTCCGGGAAGCCCCGCAATATCCAGGGCGCCCTTACGACGGGTCATCTCCCTGGCCTTGCGTGCCGCCTCTCTGGCCCGGGCAGCATCGATCATCTTCATCACCACCGCCTTGGCATCCTGGGGGTGTTCGTCGAGGTATTCGGTAAAAAAACGGTTTAGCTCCTGCTCCACGGCCGGTTTTACCTCGCTGGACACGAGTTTGTCTTTGGTCTGCGAGGAGAACTTCGGATCCGGGACCTTGACTGACACCACCGCCGTCAGGCCCTCGCGAGAATCGTCGCCGGTGGTGTTGACTTGCGCCTTTTTTAGCAGCCCCTCGCGTTCGATGTAGTTGTTGAGCGCGCGCGTCAGCGCGCTTCGAAAGCCCGCCAGATGGGTTCCACCGTCCCCCTGGGGGACGTTGTTGGTATACGCAAAGACCTGCTCGGAAAAACCATCGTTCCACTGCATCGCAACTTCCACACCGATGCCATCATCGCGCTGGCTGCTGAAATGGAAAACGTCGTTCAATGGGGTCTTATTCTGGTTCAAGTAGGCAACGAACGCTCTGAGCCCGCCGTCGTAGACGAACTGCTCGCCCTTTCCGCTGCGCTCGTCGTGGAGATTGATACGTACGCCCGAGTTCAGGAATGCAAGCTCGCGCAGGCGCTTGGCGAGCAGGTCATAGTGAAACTCGATGTTGTTGAACGTGGTGGCGGCTGGCTTGAAATAGCATTCTGTGCCACGTCGATCGGTTTCGCCGACTTCTTTGAGTGGCGCAGTCGGGACTCCGTCATGATAGGTCTGTTCGAACACTTTTCCGTTGCGACGTACCGTCAGGCGGAATTCCTCGGAAAGGGCGTTCACCACCGAAACCCCCACACCATGGAGGCCTCCGGATACTTTGTAGCTGCGATCGTCAAACTTTCCGCCGGAGTGCAGGGTGGTCATGATCACCTCGGCGGCCGACACCCCCTCCTCCGCGTGAATGTCTACTGGAATGCCGCGCCCGTTGTCCCGAACCGTGACCGACTCGCCGGGATGGATCACCACGTCAAT
>JAYGEV010000487.1:0-6158 GCA_046582225.1 Pseudomonadales bacterium | reverse complement strand
AAGCGCTCCCACATCTCTGTGATAAACAGCACCCACAACCCACGGGGATGGCTGCGGCCGGTCGCGTGATCTGAGTTGATTGCGTTCAGCCTCGGGTGTCGTCGTTGAGCGTCGCGACACCCTAAGGTGCTGCGCGCGTGTTCGCAATGGTTGCTTTTGGGTTGTTTGGTCGGTGCTGCTGAAAAGGAGTCGTGACCGATTGTGTTAGACTGCCAGGTCCCGCTCCCTCAAAGCAACATACCGCCGTGTCCTCGCGAAACATCTATCAAGCCCTGGAAGTGCCCGACTTCCGCTGGCTCTGGATAGGCAGTCTCGCGTCGTCGTTTGCGATGAACATGCAGATCATCGCCCGCGGATGGCTGGTATATACCCTCACCTCGTCGGCCATGGATCTGGGGTGGGTGACGTTGTCATTCATGCTTCCGACCGTTGCATTCTCACTATGGGGTGGCGTTGTTGCGGATCGCATGCCAAAGCGACGCATCATCGCGATGGCGCAGACGTTGAACTGCATTGCCACCATCATCATGGGTTACATCATCTTCTCTGACCGGGTGGAGTTCTGGGATTTCATCTGGTTCGGGTTCTTCAATGGCACCATCCTGGCGTTGTCCATGCCCGCTCGCCAGGCGTTTGCGCCGGAACTCATTCCGCACCGGTTGATGTTTACCGCGATGGCGTTAAATACCACGAGCTGGAATTTGTCGAGGATTCTGGGTCCGGCACTTGCGGGATTCCTGATCGCCTGGGTGGCGGCCGGGGACACCGCTTCTAGCTACGGAGTGGGCATTGTCTACTTTGTGATCGCGGTCCTGTATTTCATTTCGATCATCACGATTCTGATGGTCCGCAAGCCGGGTCTCGTCAAACAGGTGGCAGACCAGAAATCGCCGCTTGACGATATGGCGGATGCGTTTCGCTACGTGTGGGACAACCCGCCCGTGTTCGGTTTGATCCTGCTGTCGATCGTGCCATTTCTTTTTGGAATGCCGATCAACACCTTGCTGCCGGCGTTCAACGAGGACATCCTCGGCGGCGGGGCGGAAGATCTGGGCCTGTTGATGTCGGCGATGGGCCTGGGGGCGATTGTTGGCTCGCTGCTGCTGGCTAGCGCCAACGATTTCAAGAATCGGGCAGCGTGGCTTATTGCCACCTGCGCCGGTTGGGGCGTGTTCACCTCGGCGTTCGGCTTTTCGCAGACCATGGTGCTCTCCGCGAGCATGATTGCGGTAATCGGATTTCTAAGCTCCTGGAACATGTCGCTGAACCGCGGCCTGCTGCAGCTTCAGGTAGATGATCATATGCGTGGCAAAATCATGAGTGTTGACATGATGTCGCATGGGCTGATGCCGATCGGCGTGATTCCGATCAGTATCATCGCCGAGCAGTACAATGTGGCCATCGCCATTGTTATCAGCGGCGTCGCGTTTGTTGTGCTCGTCGGGTTGCTCGCCTTCTTTGCACAGTCGGTGCGCCACGTTGATGATAACCTGCAACCGATGTCCGGAGGCTGAACCTGTGGATTTACACACGACGCCTTTTTCCGTGGTACCTGTTTTGGTCGTGCTGTTTGCGCATACAACGGCTGCCGAGGTGGTATATCTGTCGCGGGGTGCATATGGCGAGGCGAGTTTCGCGGACTATGCGCTGGCTGATGCGGTGCCGGTTCACGTCTCCGTACATCAACCGTCGGTGTTGCAGGCCGACGCGGTTCGCTATCGCGCGGGGCAAACGTTAGCCATCGCCGCTGAGCTGGAGGACGCGCGCCGGGCACGAGAAAAGCGTTATGCCGAGTCAAGGGAGCGGGCCACTCGGCGGGAAACATCGCGCGTTGCTGAGTATCCCCGAGAAGAATATCGTCGCGTGGCCAGCTTCGGTTATCCGCATCGTCATATGCGTGCCCACGCCGTTCCTCAAACCGAACCGCTGCCGCAACCGCCGCGTGGTAAACCCTTGCGGTGGACGGGCCGACGTTCAGGTCATTTGTAGATGGCAACTCGAATCGGATTGATCTCTGACACCCACATCCCGGAGGCGTGCAAGACGTTGTGGCCTCAGGTTTACGAAGCGTTCGATGGCGTTGACATGATCATGCACGCTGGCGACATCCACGAACTGTATGTTCTGGATTCGCTGGAGGAAGTCGCGCCGGTCTATGCAGCGCGCGGTAATGGCGAAGATGGTGGCGGGGGGCGCGTGGTGCAGCCTGAAGACGAGCGGGTTCGGTATGCGTGGAACCTGCATCTGGAAGGTATGTGGATCGGCCTGACACACTATGTGCCCGTGCCTGAAAGGCCGCCGAACTTTACCCTCGCGCGTTGGGTGGAACGTTTCTTCCCGGAACGTACGCCCGATGTCATCGTCTCGGGCGATACCCATCGCGAGCAGATCGCCGAAGTCGCCGGAATCGTTTGTGTAAATCCGGGTTCAGCGACGTATCCGCATAATTACGATACCCAGTATGGGACCATTGGATTTCTGGAACTTGCCGATGGTCACGCCAAGCCAAGCGTCTGGCAGATTACGGAGTCAGGCATTCAACCCTTCGATTGGGACGGCGTTCCGCCCTGGAAGCTGCCTCGATAAGCCAGACAACTGTTCCTCGGTGAATCCTAAATTCATGAAACGATTCCCCGTTTTAACAATTCATCGGTTTCCTGCGCCATCCCGATCTCCGAGAGAATCTCGCGCGTATGCTGGCCCACGGTGGGAGCGGGCGCACCGGGTTGCGCAGGCGTACCGGTAAATCGTGGGGCGGTTCTTGCGTCGCGAAGCCGGCCAGCAACCGGGTGCTTGAGTTCGCGGAACATCTCGTTGTGGCGGACCTGTTCGTCGTCGGGTAGCTCGCGCAAGGTGCGCACGCGCGCGAAAGGGACATCGTGGCTGAGCAATCGCTCCTCGGCCTGAGCCACGGTCAGCTCCAGCGCGACAACGTCCATCTCCGAGGCGATCAGCTCGCGCAGATGTGCCCGATTTTTCATCCGCGCGGCCAGACTCGAGAATCGTGGATCGTCCGCAATGTGATCAAGGCCGTACGCACGACACATGCCGTCGAACTCGTTCTGAGTCAGGGTCATCGTGAACCCGTGGCCGTCGCTGTAGGTCTGCATCGTTCCCGAAGCTCGGATCGGGGGCCGAGTGTCAATGTCGCCTGCTTCGGCGTCGGGCTGGAGAATCTGGTCGGCGGCAACGTCGGACCAGACAAAGGAGATTGCGGTGTCGAGCATGGACAGTTCCACCAGCTGGCCCTTGCCGCTTCGCGAACGCGCGAGCAACGCCGATGTTACGGCCTGACAACCGGTCCAGGCGGTGAGTTTGTCCAGCAGCAGCATGTTGACCTGTTCCGGGCGATCGGCATGCTCGCGATGAATGCTGCCCTGAATGTCCGTGATTCCGGAATATGCCTGAATGATCGGGTCGTAGGCCCGGTCGCCGGCCCGAGGGCCCGTTTGACCGAACCCGCTGATCGACAGATATACCAGCCCGGGGTTGTCGGCGCTGAGCGCCTCGTAGTCGACGCCGAGCCGTTTGACCACACCGGGGCGGAAGTTCTGCACGACCACGTCTGCATCTCTGGTCAGGCGGCGGACGATGTCGCGACCTTCGGTGGTCGTCAGATCCAGCGCGATTGATCGTTTGCCCCGGTTCAACACGTGGAAGAAACCAGAGAATCCGTTGCGCATGCTTCCGACATTGCGTTGGATATCGCCGCTGGTGGTCCGTTCGACCTTGATCACCTCGGCGCCCTGATCCGCCAGCAGAGTCGCGGTCAACGGACCCGAGACCACCGCCGACAGATCGACGACCTTAAAACCCTCCAGTGGACCAGGCATCCGGCTATCCTCGCAAGGGGTTAATCGGCGGCCAGTTTTCCTTCCCGGCGAGAATCTTTTCGCCGATTTCCGCGACATCCCAGGGGCCTTCGGACAGATCCTGATTGGCGATGGGGGTGACCTGCCAGGACAGCAGTTGAACGTTGTTGCCAGACACCAGCCACTGCCGGCCGCTGACGTCTTTGGCCTCGTCCGTGCATAACCACACGATAGCCGGAGAGACGGTTTCCGGGGGGAACTGATCCTGAATATTCTCGGGCAGGATATCCTCGGTCAGCCTCGAGGTTGCGGTGGGAACCAGAACGTTCACGGTAATGTTGTATTTGAGCCCCTCCAGCCACAGACACCGCATGAACCCGGCTATGCCGGCCTTGGCGGCGCCATAGTTGGTCTGGCCAAAGTTGCCGAGCAGGCCGGAGGTGGAGCTGGTCATCACGATTCGCCCGCCCTCGCCCTGCTCCAGCATTTTGTCGTAGGCGGCCTTCACCGTCAGATAGGTGCCGCGCAGGTGCACGTCGAGAACCACGTCCCACATCTCGTCGTCCATGTTCTTGAACGACTTGTCGCGCAGGATTCCCGCGTTGGCGATCAGGATGTCGACCCGATCGAATTCGCTGATTGCGGTTGCGATCATGTTCGCAGCGGCGTCTTTATCGGTGACGGATCCGTAGTGGGCTACCGCGCGGCCGCCGTCGGCCTTGATTTCTGATACCACGGTATCAGCCATGGAGTGAGACTCGCCGGTTCCATCCCGGGCACCGCCCAGGTCATTGACGACCACCGCCGCGCCCTCTTTGGCCAGAAGCCTTGCATGGGCGCGGCCGATCCCGCCACCTGCACCGGTTACGATGGCAACCTTGCCGTCGAGCATTCCCATGGTTATATCCCCCATATTGATTAATTTTTTCGAACCGAGCAGTCTAAGGGTCAAGGTGGTAAACGCAAGAGTTTGTCAGCCTGGGCGCCGCGTCGCAAAACCGAGCGGTTGTAAGATCGGAACGCGGTATTGACCGTTCAGCGCTGGGTCAGGCCGGCTATTATTTGTAAGGTAACGGCACAGAAATAGGCGAACGCGTGGAGGAAAACGTAGGGTTCGAAGCACAGCTCAATGCATCGCTGGACGATGTGGTTGAGCTGCTGCAGCGTGAAATCGAGCGGCTCAAAGAGTCGCTGGGGACCTATCGCCTGTCAAAACACCCCGATCGTGTGGACATTATTCGCTGGCATGTGCATACGCTGGATGAACGTCAGGATGCGCTGGAGGATGTGCAGGCGATGCTCCTCGAGAAAGTCCGCCCAATGGAGGTTCACTGATAATTCCCAGCTGCGTGAGGTGCGTGCGTACACGCGGGTCGCGAATCAGCCTTTGTGCGCTATGAGCGCCGCCACCGTTGCCGGTGTGTGATCCTGCCCGTAGAGCAGTTCCAGAGTTGCCAGGCCGCCCGGGTTGGCGATGTTCACCTCCATGAGAAATCCGTGAGCCGTGTCCACCGCGGCGAATGCGGCGCCGGCGATCAGTAGTTCATCGGCCACCCGCTGGACCAGCGCAAGGGTCGCAGGTTCCAGGGCGGCGGCCACGGGTTTGGCGTCGGCGCTCAGGTTTGCCCGCAGGTCTTTCTCCGGCACGCGCAGGTAGCTGCCGATGATCTTGCCTCCGGCGACGAGCGTTCGTTGTTCGCCGTTGGCAATTTGCGGGATGTAGCGCTGCACCATGCAGTACAGCGCGTCCGGTCCGCCGGTGAGATCTTGCAGCACGGGTATCGGGTCGTCGCCTTCACGCAACAGATGCACGTCGCGCCCGTAGCTGCCGGCGGGAGGTTTGACCACCCAGTCACCGCCGCTGGCGATGATTTGCGCAAGCTGAGCGACGTCGTTGCCGGCATGGGTTTCCGGCATCAGCTCCAGCCAGTGATATTTGCCATGCAGGTAGACCAGAGCGTCCGCGGAGTTCACCAGCCGGCGTTGATCGAGCTGGCGCAACAGCTGCATACGATCGAAAAAACTGGTCTGGCGGCCAAATCCCAGGGGCCACACGAGATCGAATCTCGCTGGGTCGTGGTCTCCCAGCCGCAGTTTGCCGTTGTCGACCCATACACAGTCATGGGGCAGCGCGGTTACCTGCCAATGGGCTTCCAAAAAGCCGTTCGGCAGGCGCAGATGATTGTCGTTGTGGGCCTCAGCGACGTCGCCAAGGAGGAAAATAATCTCAGGCATTGAGCTGTGCTTTGGGCAACGCTTCTAATATCCTCGAACGATGGGCGAGCAAGCCACATTACCAGATTACACGCTGCCCCAAGACCGGGTACCGGTATACGAGACTGAAAG
>JAYGEV010000403.1:0-11376 GCA_046582225.1 Pseudomonadales bacterium | reverse complement strand
AATTCGTGCATTGCTTGCGCGAAAGTCATTCTCCTGCGCAAACCCGTACGTCAGTACAGGGCGCGACAGCTCCGGCAGAATGCTCAGCGCTTCCACGTCATCGCCGCACAACACCACGGAACCATAAAACGGCAGGTGATGAACGAACTCGACAAACGTCGCTTTGAGAGTCGCGAAGTCGTTGTCATACGTCCCCATATGATCGTGGTCGATGTTGGTGATGACCGCTGACATCGGCTTCAAATGCAGGAACGAAGCGTCGCTCTCATCAGCTTCCGCAATGAGATACCTGCTGCCGCCAAGGCGCGCGTTGCTACCGGCTGAATTCAGTAATCCACCAATCACAAAGGTCGGATCCAACCCCGCACTCTGGAATATCGCCGTAATCAAACTCGTGGTGGTGGTCTTCCCATGTGTTCCGGCAACGGCAATCCCGTGGCGGTAACGCATAAGTTCACCGAGCATTTCCGCCCTGGCGACCACCGGTACACGGCGTTCGCGAGCCGCCACGACTTCAGGATTGTCAACCGGCACGGCGCTCGAGATGACGACGACATCCGCAGCCGCCACATGCCGCTTGTCGTGGCCAATCTGAATTTGCGCGCCAAGACCGCCAAGGCGGTCTGTTACGGCACTTTTCTGCAGATCCGATCCGGACACCCGATAACCCTGGTTCAGCAACACCTCAGCAATCCCGCACATGCCTGCGCCACCGATACCGACAAAGTGTATTCGCCGCACTCGGCCCATCTCGGGTACCTGATAAGCATTGACTTCAGCCATCGGCGCTTTCCAGTTCGCAGCGGCACACAAGACCCAACATCGCACAGCAGACGATCAGACTATTACCGCCATAGCTGACAAATGGCAGGGTCAGACCTTTGGTCGGCAGGACGCCGGTGTTCACACCGAGGTTGATGAGAGCTTGCACACCCAGCAGGAGCGCCACACCGTAGACAAGATACCCAGCAAACAAACGCTGCTCCTGGAGAGTCCGTCTGGCTATACGCAACAATCGCAGTACCAGGAGACAGAACAGCAACAGCACCAAGAGCGCGCCCACCAAGCCCAACTCTTCGGCGATCACCGCAAAGATGAAGTCGTTGTGGGCTTCAGGCAGATAAAACAGTTTTTGGATCCCTTCGCCAAGTCCAAGCCCGGTCAACTCACCACGGCCGAACGCTATCAACGCTTGAGTGAGTTGATAGCCGCTGCCGAACGCAGACGACCAGGGGTCGGTAAACGTGATCAGACGATCCATCCGATAGGGTTGCAGGAAAGCCACGAAAGCGAGCAACAGTGCCAATCCAGATACAAGCATCACGAAATGCCGCAAACGGGCACCAGCGACGAACAACATTCCACAAGCGGCGACAGCGAGCACTACCACTGACCCGAAGTCAGGTTCGATCAGGACCAGCAGACCAACCACGCCGACCATGAGGACCGGCCGGAGCAGCGCAAAAGCAGTGTCCGCGATATGCTCATCAAAGCGGGCCAGATATCCGGCAAGGTAAACCAGCACGAGGAATTTCGCCGCTTCCGATGCCTGCAGTGAGAACGCGCCAAGCCCGATCCAGCGCCGCGCACCGTTAACTTCCAGACCAATGCCGGGAATCAGAACAATCAGACACAACGCCACCGCCAGCAGCCACGCCAGTCGATGACATTTCTCCCAGACCGCGAGAGGCACCCCCGCAACGAGCCCGAAACCCAACAGGCTCACCAGCAGAAACGCGCCGTGCTTGACAATGTATGCATCACTGATCGCGACCGCCGATGACGCGATCATGACCGTGCCAAGACCAAGAATCACCAGCCATACCAGCAGCAGCGTTGTATCAAAAGCAGGTCCAGAGCGAGCAGACAGGCTGTGCGAGGTCATGCTGCAAGCTCCTTCACCGCCGCTGCGAAACACTCGCCACGATCAGAGAAGTTCTCGAACATGTCGAAACTGGCGCAAGCCGGAGACAACAACACCAGGTCACCCCGATTGGCAATACTGCGGGCGCGAGCTACCGCAGCGGCCAGACTTTCAACATGAGAAACAGGCACTACCGAACCCAGAGCATCTTCAATCGCGCTGGCATCGACGCCCAACAGGATTACGTGCCTAACAAAGCGGCCAACGGCCCCTCGCAGCGGCGCAAAATCTGCGTCCTTGCCTTCGCCGCCAGCAATGAGCAACAGATTGGGTTGCAACGAATCTCCCAGCCCATGAAGGGCCGCCAGCGTCGCGCCGACGTTGGTCGCCTTGGAATCGTCGACGTAGTTGACTCCATCCACATCGGCCACCCGCTCACAGCGGTGCGGCAGGCCGGCGAAGCCGCGAGCCGCCTCGGCTAGAACCTGGGTATCAGCCCCATCGCTCCACACCAGTGCGAATGCAGCCAGAACATTGAGCGCATTGTGAAGACCCGCGATGGGCAGATCTTCCGCCGCGAGCACCGAATCGGCGCCACGGCACAGGGAGCCGTCAATGATGCCCCAATCGTTCGAACCAGGCGCATCCAGTCCGAAGCTGACAAGCGCTCTCCGGCCGCGCTCGATACGAGAATCGGGCAGCGTTCGCGGGTCCATGCGGTTCGCTACCACCAATCGGCAATCGCGATAAATGCGTTGCTTGCTGGCGTGATAAGCATCGAGGCTACCGTGGCGGTCCAGATGATCTTCACTGACATTCAGAATTGTGGCCGCGCGAAAACGATGTTGTCCGAGTCGCTCCAGCTGAAAGCTCGACAACTCGATCACATAGCTGTCCCGCGCTTCATCCAACAGTCCCAGCGCAGGCTGACCCAGGTTACCGCCGACCCCGGGGGAGTTCCCCAGTGCCTGGAGCAAGTGGCCAACCAGCGAGGTCACGGTGCTCTTGCCATTGGTACCAGTGATGGCAATGATTGGGGCCTGTGCCGCCTGGCAGAACAGGTCGATATCGCTGACGAGTTCGACCTCGCGCCTTCGAGCAGCCTCCACCAGAGCGCTGCCTAGATCCACGCCCGGACTGACGACGACGCGATCCACCCCGACATAATCGTAACGTTGCACGCCGAACCGATACCGCGCGTCGGGAAACTCAGCTCGCGCAGCCGCAGCATTCGGCGGCTCCGCGCGAGTGTCCAGCACCACCAGTTCGTCACGGCCATAAAGATATCGCAGACAGGAAACTCCGGTAATTCCCAAGCCGATGATTGCTGTCCTTGTCACAGTTCGCCGTCTATCTCAGTTTGAGGGTCGACAGACCGACCAGCACCAGCACCAGCGTTACGATCCAGAACCGCACGATCACCCGCGGTTTGGGCCAGCCTTTCAGTTCGAAATGGTGATGGATCGGCGCCATACGAAATATACGTTTGCCGGTCATTCGGTAGGACGCAACCTGAAGAATCACCGACACCGTCTCTATCACAAACAGCCCGCCCATGATGAACAATACGATCTCGTGGCGCACCACAATGGCGACCAGGCCCAGCGCCGCGCCCAGCGCGAGCGCACCGACATCGCCCATGAATATCTGAGCCGGGTAGGTGTTGAACCACAGGAAGCCGAGACCCGCGCCGATCAGCGCGCCACAAAAAACCGCCAGTTCGCCAGCACCGGCTATGTATGGAATCTGCAGGTAGCTGGAAAAACCAACGTGCCCGGAAAGATAGGCGATCAAGCCAAGGGCCGCCCCCACCATCACCGTAGGCATGATCGCAAGGCCATCCAGCCCATCGGTCAGATTAACCGCGTTGCTGGTTCCGACGATGACAAAATAGGCGACTGCGACGTAACCGATACCGAGCGGAATTGCCACATCCTTGAAGAATGGCACGATCAGTTCCGTTTCCTGCGGCAACTCGGCCGACGAGTACAGGTACCCGGCAGCCGCCAACGCGACCAGCGACTGCCAGAAGTACTTCCACCTGGCGGCCAGTCCTTTGCTGTTGCCCTGCGTTAGTTTCAGGTAGTCGTCCACCAGACCGATCGCACCAAACGCCAGCGTGACCAGTAGAACCGTCCAAACGTACCGGTTGCTGAGCTCGCCCCACAACAGGGTCGTCACCAGAATCACGATCAGGATTTGCGCGCCACCCATCGTCGGCGTGCCAGCCTTGCTTAAGTGACTTTTCGGGCCGTCATCGCGAACGGTCTGTCCGATCTGATAGTGAGAAAGTTTGTCGATAACGTAAGGGCCTATCAGCAGCGACATCACCAGCGCGGTCACCACGCTCACCATGGTGCGGAAAGTCAGATACCCGAACACACCGAAGCCGCTGATGTATTCAGACAGGTAATTGGTGAGCCACAAAAGCATCAGCCGTTCACCGCCAACAGATTCGTCACGGTATCGCGATCGCTGTAGTCGACGCGAATGCCGCCAGTTTCCTGATAGTTCTCGTGTCCCTTGCCTGCGACCACGACCAGATCCTCCACACCCGCGCCGTCCAGCGCCCGTGCAATGGCTTCCCCGCGATCAGCACAGCGGTGTGTGCAGGCAGTGCCCGAAAGGCCGGCTGCGATGGAATCAAGAATCCGCTCGGGATCTTCCGATCTGGGATTGTCGCTGGTCAGCCACAACACGTCGGCACGGCGCTCCGCCGCCTCGGCCATCAGCGGCCGCTTGCCGGGATCCCGATCGCCGCCACAACCAAACACACACACCAACCGACCCGAGGTGTGGTGGCGCAGAGCCTCGAGCATCTTGTCCAGCGCATCCGGGGTGTGGGCGAAATCAACCACCACCGTCGGTTGGCCCTTCGCATGAAAAAACTCCATACGTCCCGGCACCGCGGCAACGCCGGCGGCGGCGTCGATCACCGCTTCGAAGGCGAGCCCGGACCCGCACAATGCACCAACCGCAGCGGCCATATTGGCAACCGAAAACTCGCCGGCCACCGGTAGTTTCAGCTCCGCATCACCCCACGGTGTCCGCCACCGCCCACGAACGCCGTAGTCGGTGTAGGTCAAATTTTGCCAGGAAATATCGGCACCGCGCCCATAACCGATGAGTCGTATGTCAGGGCGCAATTCGCTGGCAATACGCTGGCCGAAGGGGTCATCCATATTGACGACCGCAACACTGAGCGACGGATATGCAAACAGCTCAGCCTTGGCCCGACCGTATGCTTCCTGGGTAGTGTGATAGTCCAGGTGGTCGCGAGACAGGTTCGAAAACACGGCGAGGTCAAACGCCACATCGGCGACCCGGCCTTGAGTCAGCGCGTGCGAACTGACCTCCATGGCCACCCACGTGTGCCCGGCCTCAACCAGCTGGCGCAGCCGTCTTTGTACTGTCACAGCGTCTTCGGTGGTGAGCCGCGCGTCGGCAAGCGCTCCGGGCACACCCCAGCCGATGGTCCCCATATATCCGGCCGAGAGCCCGATCCGGCCCGCTATATCGGCGATGTAATGGGCAATGGTTGTCTTGCCGTTGGTGCCGGTCACGCCCATGCACTTCAGCTGCCGACTAGGCTTGCCGTACAGTCTCGCCGCCAGGGCGCCGCGCCGTGCCTTAAGGTCCGCGACCACGATCACGGGTACCCGGGCACCCTCCACCTGATGTTCACACAGAATGGCAACGGCGCCGCAATTCTGCGCCTGCTGGACAAAATCATGTCCATCGGATCGTTCACCCTGAATAGCGATAAAGGCATCACCGGACTGAATCGCTCGAGAATCTTCGCAAAGACCCGAGATCATCACCTCGGGCACATCCGGGTCCGCCAGCAGTTCACGCAACGATGCCGTCATACAGATTTCCCCGAGACCGTCGCGGATGCAATCAGGGCGTCTGGATTAACCCCCAACAGCCGCAACGATCGCGCAGCTACACGGCTGAATACCGGCGCCGCAACACCGCCGCCACCCCTCGCCTCGCCGCGGGGTTCGTTGACCACTACCACGATCACGATACGCGGCTCGGAGACCGGCACAATACCCGCAAACAAAGCCACATGGCGCTCATCGTCATAACCGTCCGCGCCGACTTTGCGGGACGTTCCAGTTTTGCCCGCGACACGAAACCCCGCCACCCTGGCCTTCGGAGCGGTGCCGTGTGGTTCGGTGACGGCTTCCATCATCTCCAGTACCTGGTGCGTCACGGCGGCATCGAATACCCGGTCCCGCACCGGAGGTCGGCTCTGACGCAGTATCGAGACCGGCACTCGCAATCCGCCGGTTGCCAGTGTCAAATAGGCCTGAGCGAGTTGCAGCGGCGACACCGCGATTCCGTAACCATACGCCAGCGTGGCACGCACAACCGGATTGCCGAGGCCCACGTCGTTCATCATCGCAATCGCTTCGCCGGGCAGGCCCGCACCAATGTACTCGCCCATTCCAGCGCGCATCAGAACGTCGTATACCGCCCGTTCTTCGAGGTCGAGCGCGATCTTCGCGATACCCACCTGACTGGACTTCAGCAGTGTTTCACGCAACGTAATCGCGCCGCGGTTAACGGGATCCTCGATCAGCTTGCTGCCGACCCGGAAGTATCCGGGCGCTGTATCGATCAACGTGTTTGAATCGAAGCGACCGGACTCCAGTGCCGCAAGCACGGTAAACGGCTTGACCGTCGAGCCTGGTTCATACAGATCGGTCACAGCCCGGTTACGCATGGCGCCAACATCCGCCGCGCTTACATCGTTCGGGTTGTAGGATGGCTGGTTGACCAACGCCAGAACTTCGCCTGAGCGCACGTCGAGCATCACCAAAGATCCCGAGGCTGCCCGGTGGCTCGTGACCGCCGCTTTCAGCTCGCGATAGGCGAGATACTGCAGCCGCAAGTCCACGCTCAGCCTGAGATCCGAACCGAACTTCGGTGCGAGCTGATACTCGAGGTCTTTGATGGTGACGCCGCGCCGGTCCTTGAGCACAACCTTACGTCCGTGCATTCCGCGCAGGCTGTCGTTGAACGACAACTCGATTCCCTCAAGACCGGCGCCATCGATGCCGGTCATGCCCACAACGTGCGACGTTGTTTCGCTGGCTGGATAGTAGCGTCGATACTCAGCCTGAAAGTACACGCCATCCAGCGCCAACTCCCGAACGGCCTGAGCAACTTCCCAGGAAACACGCCGTTTGATGTAGACAAATCCACGATCAGCATTTGCATGGAGATTGGCGGTGAGCGATCTCGCATCGAGCTTGAGGACCGAAGCGAGCGAGGTGATTGCATCCCGGCCAAGTTTCCTTCGCCTGGGATCGGTGAACACCGCAACCACCGGAGTACTGACAGCCAGAGGCTCGCCGTGTCGATCGTAAACCAGGCCTCGATATGCGGGCATCTGCTCACTGCGAATCGACCGGGCGTCCCCCTGTTCCTGCAGGAACTCCCGTTCGGTCACGTTGAGATAGACCACCCTGCTCACCAGCGCGCCGCATGCCATAACAAACAGGCCAACAACCGTGTAGTGTCGCCATTGCTTCAACGTTCGACCTGCTCCGCCCGCTCAGGAAAAATCATGCCGAGTTGAATTTGAGCAACGCGCTCGACGTTCGCGTACGAAGTCTCCATGCTTCGCTCGAGCAGCAGCCGACTGTACTCTGCAAGCTCCGCATCCTGATGGCGCTGCGCGGCCTGCAACTCGCCACGCAGCGTGCGAACCGCCTGGCTTGAATAGGCCACCTGCACCCCCGACGCGACAACACCGAGCAATGCCAGAACAACTCCAAGCAAGCGAAACAACATCACGCGGCGCGCTCCACAACACGCTCTACGACACGCAATAACGCACTGCGCGCGCGGGGATTACGCGCGACCTCGGCAACACCAGCTTTCACCCGACCCACCACCGATCGTGCCGTGGCTGGAGCATCCGCCGCCCGCACCGGGATCCTGCGAGGCAGATTGGCCGCGCGGGTCAAGCTGCGGAAAAAATGCTTCACCCGGCGATCCTCGAGCGAGTGAAAACTGATTACCGCCAACCTGCCACCGACGGCCAGCGCCGCGAACGCCTGCTCGAGACCCAGTTCGAGCTCATTCATCTCATCGTTTACACGGATCCGAACCGCCTGAAAGACCCGCGTCGCGTCGTGCTTGCCCGGGGTGCTTCGTGGCTGCGCGTCACCCACCACGTGAGCCAATTCGAGAGTGTCAGACAACGGCCTGGCCTGAACGATGGCTTTGGCGATGCGTCGTGCATGGCGCTCTTCGCCATAATCGCGAAGTACCGTCGCAATCTCGCCGACGGATGCGGTGTTGAGCCATTGTGCCGCGGTGAGTGAGGCGCTGCGGTCCATGCGCATATCCAGCGGCCCCGATTTCAGGAAGCTGAAGCCCCGTTGCGGGTCGTTCAACTGTGGAGATGACACACCGAGGTCCATAAGCACGCCTTGTACCTGTGCAATACCGATGTCGTTTAACAACCTCGTAAGCTCCGAGAACCGCCCATGACAGACTGTCAAACGTGGTTCGGTTTCCGCCATTTCCCGCGCGACAGCCACCGCGGCCAGATCACGATCCACAGTGACCACCCGACTTTGCACGCCAAGTCTGGCGAGCAGGTGGGCCGTATGACCACCGCGGCCAAAGGTGGCATCTACATAAATTCCCTGCCGGACATCGTGGGAGACACCTGCATCGTCGACACTTGCGTCGAAAAGGCTCCCGCCAGCGATGTCATCGTCTGCGACATCCTCCAGCCCGCTTCCGGTCAAAATCGCAACCGTCTCCCGACACAGAACCGGCTCGTGTTCGGCACTCAAACGGACAACCCGGTAAACTCGTCACCGTTCGCCAGCAAATCAGCCGAGTCTTCAGACAACCACGTGTTCATGCGGCTGTGCCACAGTTCATCGCTCCAGATCTCAATCTTGTTGCCCTGGCCCACGAGCACAAGCTTCTTATCGAGTTCACTGTAATTACGCAACATCTTCGGCAGTAGGATTCGGCCCTGGCCGTCCAGGTCCAGATCCGTGGCGTGGCCGATCAGCAGTCTTTGCAGAAGCCGCGCCTGAGAGCCGATATTCGACAGTTCCTCGAGCTTGCGCTGCACGACCTCCCACTCAGGCAACGGATACATCAGAAGACACGTGTCACGCATGTCGATGGTCACCACCAGCTTGCCTTCGCAGGCCGCCAGAACGGAATCGCGAAAACGCGAAGGCAGGGCCATCCGACCCTTACCATCCAGCGTGGCGCTGTTGATTCCACGGAACACGATTTTCCAGGCGACGAGACGAATTCCTGACCAGAACTGGGCAGGCTATGCGTCAGGCGACTCCCTGCTCCCTCCCATCTTATTCACGCTTCTTCCCTCCCGGACTCCCACTTATCCCCACTAACTTCCAGTCTTAGACACCACAGGGACACTATAGATTCGAAACCTTGCCTGTCAAGCTGGGAAACGCACATAACCCCCGGAAATTTAACGGGTTTTTGGCCTGAAATAGGTCTCTCGGGAGGCGTTCGCGGGATTATCTCTTTAGTTAACCTCCCGGTAGACGCTGTTAGCTAGAATCAACATTAAGAAATAGAACCAATACGCATCAGAATCGTGCGGCAAAGATCCAAAACAGCTAAAAGCATCGGCCACGCTTTGAGCGCGGCCTGCGAAACAGGTGAGTCGGCCGATAAGCCGGGTTCTGTCACAACGGCGCAAGCGTCGTTGTCGGCAGTCATTCATCTAGGGCGTTTGTCACCAAACGCCTCTGGCGGTCTACCCGAATCCGATGCGGGCCACATCATGGGATTCCTATTTGGCCTTGCTCCAGGCGGGGTTTACCTAGCCATGCCGTGTTACCACGCATGCGGTGCGCTCTTACCGCACCCTTTCACCCTTACCGTTTACGCCGCAATGCGACGCACCTTAGGCGGTCTGCTCTCTGCTGCACTTTCCGTGGGCTCACGCCCCCCAGGTGTTGCCTGGCACCTTGCCCTGTGGAGCCCGGACTTTCCTCTCGCGCCACGTGCGAATATCGCTCGTGGCGCCAGCGACTGCCTGGCCGACTCGGTCGACAGGTTAAAGAGCAGGCGTTTCGATTGCCAGCCCGGATGAGTCGACCATCAAGGTTTTCGCCGCTGGACAATCAGGTCATACAATTCGGATTTATCCACGTCCAGCAGCTGCGCGCCGATCCGTGCGGCCTGAGCCGGCGCCAGTTCACTGGACAGGATGTCCATCGCGCGCGTCGCGTCGATATCCAATCCCATCGCAGCAGAGCCTTCCATCACCAACACGAACTCACCGCGCAACTGGGAGGTGTCCTGCAACGACCGCGCCACTGCCCCAGCGGTGTCGCAATAGTATGTCTCATGTCGCTTGGTCATCTCCCGGCCAACCATGATTCGGCGGGCCGGCTGCAGCGCCTCGAGATCGGCCAGGCAGGCTGCAACCCGATGCGGAGCTTCGAAGAAAACAACCGCGCTCGGAAATCGCAGTAACTCCCGCAGACGCGCACGACGCGGCCCGGCACGAGCGGGCAGAAATCCCTCGAAGTAGAATCTGGCCGTCGGCAGCGGACACACTGATAACGCAGCAAGGACCGAGCTCGATCCGGGGATCGGCACAATCGGGATGGATTCCTGCCAGCATTGGCGGACCAGATCAAATCCCGGATCGGAGAGCAACGGGGTCCCTGCATCCGACACCAGCGCAACTTCCACACCACGCTTTAACGCAGCAATGACACGCCTCGACGCGGTCTGTTCGTTGTGAGCGTGCAGCGCCACGAGCTCCGCCTGACGCGAGCCGATTTCCGCTAACAGCACCTGGGTGCGTCTGGTATCCTCCGCCGCGATCATCTGTACCGATGACAGGACACTTATCCCTCGACGCGTGATGTCGTCCAGGTTTCCAATGGGCGTAGCAACGACGTAAAGAACACCAGACATGGCAGTACGACTGTTCAACCGATGGGCTATGGCGCTCGCTATTCTGGCAGCGTCCGGTTGTCAAAGCACGCCGGGTGGCCAACCCTGGGAAGACGCGACCCAGCGCGGAGCCACATCATCCGAAATATTGCTGCAACGAGCGCAGTCGAGCCAGGGCAGGCAGGCCGCGGAGCTGTTCCTGGAAGCCAGCCGCGGCTACATCGCGGCTGAACGCATAGAGGCGGCAAGCGCAGCGTTTGCCAGCATCCAGCCTGCCCTTCTGCCCGACAATCTGCTCGGCGCATACCAGATCGCCGAAGTAGAAATCGCACTGGCACAGGGCGACATCTCAACCGCGCAGGAGATGTTGAGTAACGCCACGCATCTTCACTGGGTACCCGCCTCACGCACTGCCGAACTGCAGGCGAAAATCTGCGTCGCCGCGGACCGCTACCGCTGTGCCCTGAGCGCGCTCGCCAGGCTGAGAACCGCCGAGACCGAACGCCAGTACATTCACGATCTGATATGGCGCTATCTTGGCCAGGCACCCGCATTCATGGCCGGCACCCAGGTCGAACTCAGCA
>JAYGEV010000390.1:0-9805 GCA_046582225.1 Pseudomonadales bacterium | reverse complement strand
TCTGGTTCAGCTGAACCAGACCATTGTCTGTCAGTCTAACCAACCACGCAGTGGCGGATTTCTGTCCAGCTCGTAAGATATGGCTGGCCGGCGTTGACAGTGACCTGAGCAAGCGCGAAGCATGAACAAGTCCGATACCCTGAATCATTGGATCCGATATCCCCATCGGCACCCCAACCCACACAGCGGGTTGGCTGGTTTTCTCGGCGTGTTGCTGATGAGCCTGGCCCTGGGTGCCAGCGCCGGTGCCGGCGAAAAAGTCTACAACGAGATGAAAGAAAAGGAGCAGCTCTACCCCGATGAGGATTGGCAGGCGTACGTAGACGAGATCGGCCAGCGGCTTTTGAGCGTCACGCCGCATGCAGGCAGGGAATACCACTTTTACGTCGTCGACAATCCCACGGTCAATGCGTCGGCGTTTCCGGACGCGTACATTTTCGTGAATCGTGGCTTGATCGCATACCTGCGTTCGGAGGATGAGCTTGCCGGGGTGATTGGTCACGAGATTGGTCATGTGGTGGGCCGGCACGCGAAACGCGGCAACCTGATGGGTTTCTTCGGCAATGTGGCGGGGTTTATCGGCTCGGTCATGACCGGCACCGCGGCGATTGCGGACCTGAGCAACAGCGTGACCCAGACGTTGAGGTCGGGATACGGTCGTGAGTTCGAACTCGAGGCGGATGAATATGGCGGCGAATTTCTCGCCCGCGCGGGATATAACCCGCTGGCGATGATCGATGTGATCCATGCGCTCAAAGATCACTCGCTGTTTTCCAAAAACGTCCTGAACCAGCCGAGCGTCTACCACGGCTTGTTCTCGTCGCATCCAAAGAACGACAAACGCCTGTACGACGCGGTTCAGAAGTCGCAGCATCTGCTGCCCGAAGAGCTCACCGACCCCGAACGTGATTTCTGGGGGATGCTCAATGGCATGGTCTACGGCGATGAGGCGGCCACCGGGTTGATTAAGGGAGAAACCTATTACCATGGGTCGCTACGGGTGGTGGTGAAGTTTCCGACCGGATGGGATGTCACCAACACCGTGGCTGAAGTGCTCGGCAGAGCGCCGGCCGGGACTTCGGATTCATTCATCACGGTAGCGCGAATGAACGCCCCGGAAGGCGAACAGACACCCGAGGAGTACATTACCCAAACGCTCAAGCGTGACGATGTCACCGACGGTGAATCTCTGGAAATCAACGGCTATGCCGCGTTTATCGGGAATGTGGAGATTGCCGCAGGCAGCGCGCAGGTTCGAAGAATCGCGGTGATCTACAAAGATGGCGGCGTGTACCTTTTCAAAGGCGAGGTTGGTCCGATCGGCGATCCGCCCGCGTTCGAAGAGAAATGGCGGGAGACCGTAATGTCGTTCCGCGCAATGACCGCCGCTGATCTGCAGGTCGCGAACAGCCAGCGGATTATGGTAATCGTGGCAAAACCAGGCGACAGTTATAAGGCTCTGGCGGGCAAGGTATCGATCAAGTCCTACCCCGAAGAAACCCTGCGGGTAATCAATGGTCATCACCCGGTCGGTGAACCGCGCGCGGGGGACAACATAAAGATCGTCCAATAGGGCGTGACGATGCCCGACTCGACTAGAAAATATCTACCGGCTTGAACTCCACCGCGTTGGGCTCTGAGTCAGGGATCGCGGATTCCTGGGCCAACTGCGGCGTGTGCTCGGTCAGGAACAGTTCAAAAATTGCGTCTTTTTGTTGAGCGGTGGCCAGTTCGCCACTTTGTGGATCTATCTTCATCGTGACCACCCCGGCAGGCTGACTGGGTGCGGTTTCGGATTTCCCTGCCAGGGCCTTAGCCATGTAGTCAATCCAGATCGGCAGCGGTGTGTTGGAGCCGTACTCCCGCCTGCCCAGGGGCTGGTGATTCGGAAAACCCACCCATACAGTGGTCGCGACGTCGGGGTTAAAGCCATTGAACCAGGTATCTGCGGCGTCGTTGGTGGTGCCGGTCTTGCCGGCGAGATCGCTTCGTTCCAGAGTCCTCGCCTGGCGTCCTGTGCCACGGCGGATTACGTCCCGGAGCATGCTGTTCATGATGTAGACATTGCGTTCATCCACGACCCGGGTTGCCGGAATGACCGGCGATCGGGGTGGTGAAGGATCAGCCGCGAACAGGTCTTCCAGATTTGTCGGTTCTGCGCTCAGGTCCGCCACGAGGGTTTCGTTGCAGCGATCGCAAACCACCGGATGCTGTGCTTCGAAGATGGTCTGGCCTTCGAGGTCGATGACTCGGTCGACAATGTGGGGTTGCACCAGCCAACCGCCATTAGCGAACACGGCGTAGGCGTTGACCATGTCCAGCGGCGTCACCGCCATGGTTCCGCCGCCGATGGCAAGCTGAGTATTGCGCGGGAATGTGCTGGTATCGAAACCGAAGCTGCGCACGTAGTCCATGACCCGGCCCGCACCAATTTTCAGCAATACCCGCATTGATACCAGATTGATCGATCGGTACAGGGCTACGCGCAGGCGCGTCGGGCCGTTGTATCGATTGTTGTCGTTGTCCGGACGATATTGCGATTCCAGATTCTGATCGTTGAATACCAGCGGCGCGTCCATGAACAGGCTGGCCGGTGTGATGCCGTGGTGCAGCGCGGCCGAGTAGACGAAGGGCTTGAACCCGGAACCTGGCTGGCGGGCCGCCTGCAGCGCGTGATTGTACTGATTCATCCCGAAGTCGAATCCGCCCTCCAGGGCCAGCACAGCGCCGGACTGCGGGTCCAGTGATACCAGCGCTCCCTGAATCTCAGGCAGTTGGGCCAATCGCCACACCGTCTCGGTGACTGGTGGTTCACGCTCGGCAGTTTTGATGTCCGAAACGTCGCTCGTCTCGAGCTCTTGGGGCACTCGCGGGACGGGGCGTGTGCCGGTTGCCTGGATCCGGATGAGGTCGCCAACCGTCAGTACATCCGCGGGGAGGGTTGGGCTGTTGCCAGTGGTATCGACGTCGATATAGGCTTTCGCCCATTTCATGGCTTCGAAGTCGATGCGTACGGGTTGGCCATCGGCGCGCATGACTTCGGCGGCCTCGTCGGTCAGGTTTGTCACCACGGCGGGTTCCAGACCGCCGAACGTTCGAACACTTGTCAGAACGTCGAGATAGTTTCCGGTAGCCGCGCCAAGTTCCTGTTCGGCGCCGCGATAGCCATGTCGCATGTCATAGCTTGTTAATCCTTTTCGCAACGCCGTAGTGGCCGTTCGCTGCAACTCGCCGTCGATGGTCGTAATGACCTGGTAACCGCCGGTGTACAGGTCGGGGTATCGGGATATCAGTTCGGCACGCACCCACTCTGCGGGAAATGGTGCGGGAACGTCCAGATCCCGCGCATGCAATTTGGCGCTGATTGGCGCGGCGATAGCGTCGTCGTGCTGGGTTTGACTGATTGAATTTTGATTTAACATCCGGCCCAATACCACGTTGCGCCGCCGCAACGCTCGCTGGGGTCCGTTCACCGGATTTCCGGCGGTGGGTGCCTGAGGAATGCCGGCCAGCATCGCCAGTTGTGGCAGATTCAATTCGATCAGGCGTTTTCCATAGTACGTGAGCGCACCCGCCTGAGCACCATATGCACGCTTACCAAACGGCACCACGTTCATATACAGTTCGAGTATCTCGTCTTTGCTGAGTTCCTTCTCGATCTTCAACGCCAGCAACATCTCTTTGAATTTGCGTATGAAGGTTTGCTCCAGCGAGAATGAAATGTTGCGTGCCAATTGCATGGTGATGGTGCTCGCACCGGAACGAATCTCGCGGTTCAATGCGAGTTCCAGGGTATCATTGGCCAGCGAGATGTAGTCGATGCCGTTGTGTTGGTAAAAGCGTTTGTCTTCGGTATCCAACAAAGCGCTCACAAATAGTGGCGGCACCTGGTCTAGGGTTAGAGGAATGAGACGCCGTTCCCCGAATTCTGCGATGAGCTGTCGATCGGCGGTATACACTCTAAGTGGAGTCTCAAGTCTTACGTGGCGGTAACTCTCAGCGGTCGGGATCTGCGGATCGAGATAGAGGAATATGCCTGCGAGACTGAGCACTGTGGCACATAAACCCGCGAGGGCGAGCCACATAATAGGCACCATGACGTGTCTGGACCGTGCAGTCATGACGGCGGCATAGTTACAGGGAAGCGATTGCTCTCGTAGTAATCCTGATATCTAATGTTAGGTCGCATAAATAGGACATAAGTACCCGCGTAATAAGGAAAAATTACTGTGCTTGGTCTTTTTAAGAAGAAGTCCAACGTTCTGCTTGGGCTCGATATAAGATCCATTTCAGTCAAGTTTCTTGAGCTGTCGAAAACCAATAATCGCTTCCGCGTAGAATCCTATGCGGTTGAACCGCTGCCGCCAAATGCGGTTGTGGAAAAGAATATTAGCGATGTCGAGGGTGTAGGTGAAGCAATCAAGCGTGTCATCAGTCGCTCGAAGAGTTCGGCAAGGCAGGCTGCTGTTGCGGTCGCCGGTTCAGCGGTAATCACCAAGACGCCGTTCCTTGGCGACCTGCCTTATGTTGGTCGACTGTTTCGGCGCGAAGTCGAGCGCGACGACAAGCAGGAACTGTTGATTTTCATCACTCCGAGAATCATCCAGGACAGCCTGTCCGCGCGTTGACCTGCTGGTTCGTCTAAACTAACGGCGCCACCAGGGCGCCGTTTTCGTATGAGCAGGCAGAACGTATTTCTCGTCGGGTTAATGGCCGTGGGCAAGACCACGGTCGGGCGTCTACTCGCTCAGACCTTGAACGTTGAGTTTTTTGACAGCGATCAGGTCATTGAGGAACGGGCGGGCGCGAATATCGCCTGGATCTTCGACGTTGAGGGCGAGCAGGGGTTTCGTGACCGGGAAGAGCAGGTCATCGATGAACTCACGCAAAAACAGGGGATCGTCCTGGCCACGGGTGGCGGGGTGGCGTTGCGGGCTTGTAACCGTAAAATACTCGCCGCGCGAGGGGTGGTGGTCCATCTCGACAGCCCGCTGGAGAGGCTGGTTGAGCGCACCCAGCGAGACCGGAAGAGGCCGCTTCTGCAGGACGGCGATTTGCGTGAGACGTTGGCAACCCTGCAGGCCGATCGCGGGCCTCTTTACGAGGAAATAGCGGATTACCGATTTGTGACGGATCGCCAGGGGCCAAAGGTGCTTGCACGAATGATCGAAAAAAAGCTGCGTGAGGACGGCGCGCTTTGATGGATGAGGTCGTAATGCAATCGGTCAATGTTGAGCTTGGTCAACGCAGCTATCCCATTTACATTGGAGCTGGCCTGCTTGGTCAGGCAGATCTTCTGCGTCGCCACATCGCTGGAAATCAAGTGGCAATTGTCAGCAACGAAGTGGTGGCGCCGTTGTATCTGGATCTGGTTACGCGGTCCCTGGATGGATTGCCGGTTGACGTCTTCACACTGCCAGATGGTGAGCAACACAAGAACCTTGATCGCTATAAGGAACTCCTGGACTTTCTGATCAGCAAACGCCACAACCGATCGACCACGTTGATCGCGCTGGGTGGTGGGGTTGTCGGAGATCTCACTGGATTCGCCGCGGCAACTTTTCAACGAGGCGTGAGTTTTATTCAGATCCCGACGACCTTGCTGGCACAGGTCGATTCATCGGTGGGTGGCAAGACGGCCGTAAACCACGCCGCGGGCAAGAATTTGATCGGCGCCTTCCATCAGCCACGGTGCGTGCTGGCCGACACGTCCGTGCTGAAGTCGCTTGGCCCGCGTGAATTTCAGGCCGGACTCGCTGAAACGTTGAAGTACGGAATCATCTCCGATCCCACATTTTTCGCCTGGCTGGAGGCATCGGCAAACGCGCTGATGAAACGAGATGACGAAACGCTCTGCGAGGCGATTCGCCGCTCCTGCGAGATCAAGGCTGACGTTGTTGCTCAGGATGAAACAGAAACAGGGATCCGCGCAATCCTGAACTTCGGCCACACTTTCGGCCACGCTATTGAGGCGCTGACAAATTATCGCACGTACCTGCATGGCGAGGCGGTGGCCATCGGCATGGTCATGGCTGCGGATCTGTCCATGCGCCAGGGGTGGCTTGAGATTTCAGCAGCGCAACGCATCAAAAAGGCAATCGCCGCGTTTGACCTTCCCGTCGCGCCTGCGCCGGTGAAGCCCGAGGATATGTTGCGGGTAATGGGAATGGACAAGAAAGTCGTTGATGGTACATTGCGGCTGGTCCTGTCCAGGGGTATCGGCGAGGTTGTGGTTACGCAGGAGATAGATCTATCGGCGCTGGGCGAAACACTTGCCGCCGTCGATGGGTTGTGCAATGGCTGAGCAGGATCGTGGTTACCTTGGCATGACACACAATCCTTTCGCCGTTCCTGGCGACGGATTCTTCGAACGCGGGGATCGCAAAACCCACCTCGAACAGTTGCGGCATCTCAGCCAATGGTCACGACGGGTGCTGCTGGTAACCGGTCCGCACGATTCAGGTAAGAGCATTCTGTATCGGCAATTGTCCGCGAGCCTGGAACCGCGTGCCAAGGCGGCTCGCGTCAACGGCGCCATTGTCAACACCAGCCGGGAAATTCTCGCAGCGATCGCTCAAGGCTATGGAATCGCAGCACCTGGCAATGCAAACACTCAGCTGCTGACGAAACTGATTGCCCAGCACGTCGAGGAACAGGAGGCGTCGGATCGGTTCTGCGTGACGCTCATCGACGATGCTGAGATCATTGAACCGCGCGCACTCGATGAGTTGATGGAGCTTGTCGGCTGGTGCTCGATGCGGCTGGTGTTGTTCGGCGAAGTACGATTCGTGCCGCTTGTGGAGAGGCTGGCCAGCGCCACGAAATCGGCTGGCAGGAAATTCGGCTCACCGGATTCTCCGCGCAGGATACCCGCGAATACCTCGAATGGCGTTTCCAGGAAGCCAGATACCGTGGTCGACTGCCGTTTACCGATCAGCAGGTCAAAGAGATTGTGCGCCTGTCCGAAGGCCTGCCCGGCAGGATTAACCAGATGGCAAACGTCCTGATGGTGAAGCTTGAATCCGGCGATATCGGGGAACGTCCTCGTTTTCCGACCCTGCACAAAGCGCTCCTGGTGTTGCTGTTGGTGCTGGTGTCGCTCGCTTACGTGCTGTGGCAGCAGGGTAGCGAATTTGATGTGATTGAAATCGATGTTGTGGCCACGGAAGCGGCGGTGCCGACCACTCCGCCAATCCCGTTACCCGCTATCGAGCCGGTGCGTGAAGACACTGGCACGCCGATGCCGATCACCGTGGCACCGGTGGCCGATGAGGTTCTGTCGCCGGTTGCCGAAGCCGAAGAGTCAGCTGACCCTCCCATCATTGTGGCTGCCGCGGAGGAACCCGTCCCGGAGCCTGCCCAGGAGTCTGTCCAGGAGCCGGAAGTTGTCGTCGCGCCGGTGGTGCTGGCCGTCGTAGAACCCGTGGCTCGGCCGGAGACGATCGGCTCGATAGCGCAACAGGACGGCCGTTGGCTTCTGCAGCAGCCCGACTCTGCGTTCACCATTCAGCTGGTGATATATTCCTCGGCCGAGCGTGCCAAAGCGTACCTGGAAGGCCAGCGCGAGCCCGCACGATTTGCCAGATATCGATTCCTGCGAAACGGCCGCAACCTCCACGTGGTGGTGTTCGGCATCTTTGCTTCTCGCGCGGAGGCGCTGGCTGCGGTCGATCAACTGCCGGGCGCCGTTGGCGATGTCCGGCCGTGGGTGCGACCGATCAATCAGGTTAAGGAATCCATTCGATCGTCGCTGACGCGGTAGAGATCCCGCGAGCGCAGACTCTTGCCGGCAGGCTGCGTTTGCTCAGGGAAGTTGAGTGGAGCCCATCAGCAATCGATCTATCTCTCGTGCTGCTTCGCGGCCTTCGTTGATTGCACGTACCACCAGTGATTGTCCGCGTCGACAGTCGCCGGCCGCGAACACTTTGTCCACGTTTGTGGTGTAGGAGCCGTAGCCGGCTCGATAGTTGGATCGCTCGTCGTATTCGACGTTCAGATTGTCGGATACCAGGTGTTCCGGACCGAGGAAACCCATGGAGAGGAAAACCAGGTCTGCCGGCCACTCGCGCTCGGTTCCAGGGATGTTTTCAAATTTACCGTCAGTCAATCGAACGTCCACCGTGCGCACTGCGGTCAAATTGCCGTCGTCGTCGCCGACGAACTCGGTCGAAGAAATTGCGAACACGCGCGGGTCGTCACCGAATTTTTCTGCCGCTTCCTGATGACCGTAATCGGTTCGATAGATCCGGGGCCAGGTCGGCCACGGATTGTCCGCTGCGCGATCCACGGGTGGCTGGGGGAATAACTCAAAGTTCACCAGGCTTCTGCAATCGTGTCGCAGCGAGGTTCCGATGCAGTCGGTGCCGGTATCACCGCCGCCAATCACGATGACATGCTTGTCCTTAGCTGAAATACAAGCGCCGTCGGTGAGGTTTGAATTCAACAGACTTTTGGTATTCGCGGTGAGAAACTCCATGGCGAAATGTACGCCTTTCAGGTCGCGTCCCGGTATCGGCAGGTCGCGCGGCACGGTGGCGCCGGTAGCCAGCAGTATCGCGTCGTTTTCTTGCGCAAGCTTCGTGCTGTTAATGCTGCCGTTGGTGCCATCTGCCACATTGGCGTTGGTTACGAACTCGACGCCCTCGTCGCGCAGCAGGTTCAAGCGCCGCTCGACCACCACCGCCTTATCGAGCTTCATGTTTGGAATGCCGTACATGAGCAGACCGCCTAAACGATCTTCCCGCTCGTACACGGTTACGCGGTGACCTGTTTTGTTGAGTTGATCTGCCGCGGCGAGACCTGTGGGCCCGGAGCCGATGATGGCGACACGCTTGCCGGTACGGGTTGCAGGCGGGCACGCTTTGACCCAGCCTTCCTCGAATCCGTGGTCGATGATGGCCATTTCGATGTTCTTGATGGTCACTGCCGGATCGGTAATCTCAAGCACGCATGCGCCTTCGCACGGCGCGGGACAAACCCGCCCGGTGAACTCCGGAAAGTTGTTGGTCTTGTGTAGTCGATCGAGGGCTTCACGCCACTGACCTCGGTACACGAGATCGTTCCATTCGGGAATGAGATTGTGAATCGGGCAGCCGTCGTCCGACTGACAAAATGGCACCCCGCAATCCATGCAGCGCGCTCCCTGATGGGTCAGTCGCGCAGTGTCGTGGTCGGTATATATTTCCTTGAAATCGAGCAGGCGCCTGGCGGCGTTCCGGTACGGTGCCGGATTGCGGTCAAACTCCATGAACCCCGTGACCTTTCCCATGCGTCAGCCCGCGCTCACTGCTTCGCGACGTTCGGCGAGCACGCGTTTGTAGTCCACGGGCATGACCTTCACGAACTCACTCAACGATTCGTGCCATTTGTCCAGAATTTGCTTTGCGACCTGCGATCCCGTGTACTGGAGATGCTTTTCGATCATCGCGCGCACTTCTGAGATTTCTTCGGAAATTTCCAACTGCTCCAGCGCCACGGTTTCCATGTTGCATTGGGTCGCAAAGCGCGAGCTGGGATCCCAGACGTAAGCAATTCCTCCGCTCATGCCTGCACCGAAGTTGCGTCCGGTTTCACCTAACACCACCACTCGGCCGCCGGTCATATATTCGCAACCATGGTCGCCAATACCTTCGATCACGGCATGAGCGCCGCTGTTGCGCACACAGAACCGCTCCGCCGCCAGACCTCGGAAGTAGCATTCACCGCTTGTTGCGCCGTAAAGAACCACGTTGCCGATCAGGATGTTTTCTTCAGCCTTGAACGGGCTTGCCTTGGGCGGATAGATCACGATTCGACCCCCGGACAG
>JAYGEV010000359.1:0-3040 GCA_046582225.1 Pseudomonadales bacterium | reverse complement strand
GCGCGTGCAGCTCCTGCTTGATGACCGCCTGGGTGAAGCTGAACAGGCGATTGCCGGCTTCGGTCAGCTCTGGCCTGTTCTTGCGCAGCAACAGCTGGGTGTCAAGCTTGTGCTCGAGGTTGGCCACCGCCTGACTGACGGCAGACGGAGTGATGTTCAATCGGTCGGCGGCGCGGCTGAAGCCGCCTTCCTCCACCACCGCACTGAATATGCGGATCTCGTGGCGCTCAATCTGCATCCTGGCAGCGTAGCAGGCTGCCCACGCGGCCTCCACTTATAGCTGGATTACTCCGACTAATGCATTAGCGCCACTGTAATTTGCAGAAGTGAAAGCAGATGGCTCCACGCCAGATACCGATCGTATGCTTACCGATTCGCACATCGGAGCACGAACGCAATGACGACGACTGCTATCGCAAAAGGTCTGGAGGGCGTCGAGGTCGATGAGACGTCGATCTCAGAGGTAGACGGTGACAAAGGGGTATTGAGCTATCGTGGCATCAACATCGGCGAACTGGTGAAACAGCCTTTCGACGCCGTCGCGGCGCTGGTGGCGACAGGTGTGCCAGACCCAGGCTTTGCAGATCGGTTGTCTGCGTGCGCTGAATTGTCAGTCCGAGAAGCACAGTTGATACTGTCGCTCCCCCGCGAGCTGCACCCCATGCACGTGTTGCAGGGTATGACGCCGATGCTCGATCAAAACGACGCGTTCGCAGACTTCGGCGACGCCGCTCAGGGGCTTGTCGTTGCGGCCAAGCTGCCCGCGATCATCGCAACCCACATGCTGGCCCGCATTCCATTGAGCTATCCGAACCTGGGACACACCGACCGTTTTCTGGCGCAGATCGATGCACCGCAAACACCGATCGCGCGACACGCCTTCAGCGTCACGCAGATTCTGCAGATCGAGCACAGTTTCAACGCCAGTTCGTTCGCCACACGGGTCACGGCAAGTACCCTGGCGCCGGTGGAGAACGCGCAATCGACCGGTTTCGCTACTCTGCACGGAAAGCTGCACGGGGGTGCGGATCAGGCCGCTCTGGAAGTTGCTGAAGCAGTAGCCACACCGGCAAACGCAAACGCTTTTGTGGATCGCTGCCTGAAGGAGCGGACCCGGGTCATGGGCATGGGTCATCGCGAGTACAAGGTGCTCGATCCCCGGGCACGGCACATCAAGCGGCTTGCTGCCGAACTCTGCAAGAGCACGCCCCACGAGGTGACCTTCCACACCCTGGTCGCCATCGAAGATCGGTTCCGCGAGCGCATGGCAGACCAGGGCAAGTCGCTGCATGCGAACGTGGAGTTTTATAAAGGTGTTGTGTATCGGGTTCTGGGGATGGCGCCGGCTTTCTTCACCACCGGCTTTTCCATGGCGCGCGTTTCCGGCTATCTGGCGCATTTTATTGAAAGCCGCCAGGACAACCGGTTGATTCGGCCAAAGGCGCGCTATATGGGACCGCCGGTCATGGAAAGCTCTATTCCGGCGTAAGCACGAGCTTCAGATCGGGTCCATCTTCGACAAATCCGACGCCCGCAAAAAATCGGCGACTGGACTGGCCTCGCACCAGAATTTCCCGGGCGCCTTTTGATTCTGCAAGGCCAATGGCATGACCGAGCAACCAGCGACCGAGTCCGTGGCTGCGATAGCCCGGAGCGACCGCCAGTTCGAGCACCCGATAGCACAGCTCATTTACCGGCTCTATGACATACACACCGATCACCTCGCTACCAAGCTTCGCGATCCGCATCCGTGCGTGGTCCGGATATCCGGCGTTCGCGGCATCATCGTGCAACAGCTCCCAGGGAATTTCGTCCGGATACGGGCGGAATATCCGCGCGTCGCGCGGCCGGAAGCCGCTCACCATACCTCGCTGCCCGAGCCGCCCTTGATCGGACCTTTCAAGTGTTTCGTCACCCAGCCACCGTAGTATCCACCGGGTTGGGGTCGTACCTGCTCATCTCCGATGAAACAGGTAAGCACACCAGGGTGAAACGCAAACCAACCCCGAATCGATTCGAACTCAGGAAAAGTGGTGTCGTATCGCCAGCCTGCCATGCGCGTGTCATGCGTCTCGCCTCTCAAACAGAAGTTTGTGGCGAGTCCCTTCCACTCACACGACGAACGCTCGTCAAGATCCAGCAGCAAGCTTGCTTTGACATCTTCCGGCGGGAAGTAGTAGGTGGGCGCGCCGGCGGTCTCGAGTATCCGAACGCCATGCCGGGTGGTGGCCACCACGAGTTCGCCACGCCCGGCCAAAAGCAGCTCTGCCACGCGTTCCAACCGCGGCGGCCGCGGAAAATCCCACACCGACTCTTCGCCGGGCGAACAAGCTTCGGCAAATGCGGGTCGCTCACCGCCACGGTAGCGCCACTTGCCCCGAGCGCGCTGCACGCTCAACGTCAGTTCCAGAACTTCCACCACTTTCCGCCCCGATCACGCTTGTGGGTCGCGCCGTGCATGTAGTGTCGGGTGAGCACCGCGGCAATCTGATCGTAGTGCGCCCAATCGTCCTTCACATCGTATACGTCACCACCAAACACCGACGCAAAGTCCGCGAGGTATCGCGGGTAGTAGCCGTCGGTAAATCGACGGCCGGCGTCGCTCAACCACCGCCCGTGGAGTTCGCCGGCACACCCGGCAACCAGCAATTCGCTGCCGGTCACCTCCCGGTAACGCACCCGAATCAGCAGCTGCTCAGACTCCTCGGCCAACCGGCGGCTCACCAGCTGCAGGTTGGTGCACCAGGCCAGATACATGCCCATGGGGACCGCGGCACGGTCGATGGATCCGGCCGCATCGAGGTGTCTGCCAAGATCGTCGTAGGCCTTCTCCGGAACCTCGGGAGCACTCAATTCGCTAAATCGCCGAAAGCGCCGAGCGCAGATCTTCGAGCAGATCTGCCTCGGATTCGATGCCCACACTCAAGCGGATCAAACCGTCGCCGATCCCGAGTGCGGCAAGGTGCTCCGGTGCCAGGCTCGCATGGGTCATCAGCGCCGGAAGCTCGATGAGCGACTCCACGCCGCCGAGGCTCTCGGC
>JAYGEV010000249.1:0-3661 GCA_046582225.1 Pseudomonadales bacterium | reverse complement strand
GCCGAACTCAACTTCGCGGAGAATCTGCTGCGCTTTCGCGATGAACGCCCGGCGCTTATTTCCATACTGGAGACCGGCGAACGACGCGAGCTGAGCTATGCGGACCTATACCGCGACACTGCCCAGGTCGCCGAGTGGCTGGATGCGCGCATTCAGCCAGGTGATCGGGTCGCCGGCTGGTTGCCCAATATCCCCGAAGCGGTTACCGCAATGTTGGCAACCACCGCACTGGGCGGGGTGTGGTCTTCGTGCTCACCGGATTTTGGTGCCAGCGGAGCGTTGGATCGCTTCGGTCAGATTGAACCCAGGGTGCTGTTCGCCTGCGACGGCTATCACTACAACGGCAAAGTTGTCTCAACCGTAGACAAAATGCTCGAAGTGGCGAGCCAGATACCCTCGATCGAATCCATCGTATGGGTATCCCTGTTAGACACCGAACCACCCGCGAACGGCACGTCTTTTTCGTCATTGCTGCGATCGTCCGCTGAGGCCGAAGACGCGGAGTTGAACTTCGTACAGCGCCGCTTCAACGAACCGTTGTACGTCATGTATTCATCGGGCACCACGGGGAAGCCCAAGTGCATCGTGCACGGAATTGGCGGCACTCTGATCCAGCACCTCAAGGAACACCAGCTGCACACCGACCTGACACGGGACGACAAGCTGTTTTTCTTCACGACCTGCGGCTGGATGATGTGGAACTGGCTGGTGAGCGCACTGGCAACCGGCTGCACGCTGATTCTGTACGATGGATCTCCGTTTCATCCGAAACCAGACGCGCTTCTCGATATGGCCGACCGGGAAGGGGTCACGATATTTGGCGTCAGCGCCAAGTACCTTTCCGCACTCGACAAGGCGGGAGTGGTCCCGCGGCAGTCTCACGAACTGAGCACGGTCCGCAACATCATTTCCACCGGCTCGCCGCTCACTCATGAAGGGTTCCGTTACGTTTACGACGACGTGAAAGCCGGCATTCAGCTTGCTTCGATCACCGGCGGCACCGACATCATCTCCTGTTTTGTGCTCGGCAACCCGATGCTGCCCGTATGGGAGGGCGAGTTGCAGTGCAAGGGTCTAGGCATGGCGGTGGAAGTCTGGAACGACGATGGCGAACCGGTGGTGGGTGATAAGGGTGAACTGGTCTGCACACTGCCCTTCCCGTCCTGCCCGATCGGATTCTGGAACGATCCCGGCCATGAGAAATTCATCAACGCGTACTTCGCCCGCTGGCCTGGGGTATGGGCTCACGGTGACTTCGCGGAGATCACCGAACACGAAGGTTTCATCATTCATGGTCGCAGCGATGCGGTGCTCAACGCAGGCGGGGTCCGTATCGGCACCGCGGAGATTTATCGTCAGGTCGAACAGATCGATTCGATACTGGAGTCGGTGTGCATTGGTCAGGAGTGGCAAGGAGACACTCGCGTGGTGTTGTTCGTGGTCATGCAGCCCGGGCACACCCTGGACCAATCTCTAAACGAAGAGATCCGTCGGCGACTACGAACGAATGCGTCGCCGCGCCACGTGCCGGCAAAGGTCGTGCAGGTTGCAGACATTCCGCGCACCATGAGCGGAAAAATTGTGGAGCTTGCAGTCCGCGAGGTGGTGCATGGGCGGCCCGTCAAAAACACCTCGGCGCTGGCCAACCCCGAAACCCTGGACTACTTTCGCGATCTTGCGGAACTGAGTTCGTAAGTCGCCTGGTGTCGGGTAGTTACGCTGCCAGCGGCACGCCTTCGATGGTGATTCGGTGCAACAGCCGGCGCTGTCCCGCATAGTCGTTTAGCGCGTAGTGCCAGGTGGCCCTTTTATCCCATAAAGCAATCGAGCCGGTCCGCCATTTGAACCGACAGGTGAACTCCGCGCGAGCGGCATGACGATACAGATACTCAAGCAGTGGCTGGGACTCTTCGTCTTTCCAGCCGTCAAAGCGCAGCGTAAAACCCGGGTTTACGTACAGCGACCTGCGGCCTGACAACGGGTGGGTGATCACCACCGGGTGCACAGCATCCTGCTCGGCGAGTTCCGCATGACCCAAACGCTCCACGAGGTCCTTGGGCCGGTTCGCGTTTGCGCCAAACACGTGGCGACTCGAGTGCACCGCTTTCAACCCGCCCAGCAGTTCTTTGAGCCCGTCTGACAAAGCATCATACGCCGCATACATGCTGGCAAACTGGGTATCGCCCCCGGTCTCGGGAATTTCCAGCGCGTAGAGTATCGAGCCGAGAGCCGGAATCTGATCATACGAATGGTCCGTATGCCAGCTACCACCAATGTTTGACTGCTGATCAGGCTCCTTTCGAACCTCCGCAATCATTGGGTAGTCTGGTACCGGAGTAAAAAACCGGTTGATATTAATGGGCCCCCACAGCTCGGCAAAACGAATGTGATCTTCCGGCGTCAGGTGCTGGTCACGAAAGAACAGCACGCCATAGTCGGCGTATGCCTGCCGAATAGCCTGCATTGTCGCTTCGCTCATGGGTCGAGCAAGATCGACACCACTGATCTCTGCGCCCACGGACCCGCTGACTGGCGCGATTCTCACTTCCGGTTCAACATGCTTTTCGGTCATAGCCTTACCCATCTCGGAGCGTCGAGTGTAGCAGCCTGGTTGCCCCAGATCAGACACTCAGCCAGTCGACCGGGTCTCAAGGTTGCGGCAAGATGATGCCATGCTCACCGTCTACACCGCAAAATCCGTAATAACGATGAACGCCTCCATGCCGCGCGCGAGCGCCATTGCGGTTCGGAATGGGCGAATCATCGAGGTCGGAGATCTAGCCTCGATGAAGCCCTGGCTCGATGCCAGCGAGCATCGGATCGACACTCGCTTCGCCGACTCGATCATTACCCCCGGGTTCATCGATCCACACCTGCACCCCACCATGGCCGCCGTGCTGCTGCCAATGCACTTCATCACCGCGATGGAGTGGAGGCTACCGTGGGGAACCGTTAAGCCGGTCACCACCGCGCAAGGGTTTGTAGCGCGCGTGGCCGAGCTGCATGCCGAGCTTGAAACAGACGAGCCCTTGTTCATCTGGGGCTATCACCAGCTTTGGCACGGCGCGATGTCAAAAGAGCTGTTGAACAGCATCAGCGCAGAGCGGCCAATCGTCGTATGGCACCGATCATTTCATGAGTTGTACATGAACGACGGCATGCTGCAGTTGCTAGATATTTCCGAGGCTGAGACCGGAAACCGCAAGCAGATCGACTATGCCAGGGGCCACTTCTACGAAACCGGCCTCGGTTACGCGATCACCCGACTAAACCCGTACATTCTGAGCCCGGAACGCTATGCATACGGACTGCAGCGACTAAAACAGGTCGTGCACCACGGCGGTCACACCACGATTGCCGATATGGCGGTAGGATTGTTCGACTTCGATATGGAATGGAGTGCCTCCTGTCAGGCGCTGGAAACCGACGACACTCCGTTTCGGGTCGAAATGGTGCCCAACGCACTTCGGCTCTCGGGCGCGCACACCAGCCACGCCGAAGTGCTCGAGTTCCTGCAATCGTTGCCTGAACGCAATACCCATCGATTGCGCTTCTCCGATCACGTCAAGTTATTCGCCGACGGCGCATTTTTTTCCCAGCTCGCCCAGGTCGGAGAACCGGGCTATATCGACGGACACCACGGCGAGTGGCTCATGCCGCC
>JAYGEV010000179.1:0-4030 GCA_046582225.1 Pseudomonadales bacterium | reverse complement strand
AACCCCTTCCAGCCGACCGTAGTTCTCGGTTTTTCGAAGTAAACTCGCATGATGATGTGCAGGTACGCCTCGAGTTCCTCTGCAATCGCCGCCAGTTGCCCGGCGTAGTCGATGGCGGCTTTGGGGTCATGGATAGAGCAGGGCCCGACCACCACCAGCAGGCGTGGATCGGTTCCGTGCAGAATCTCGCTGATCTGTTGGCGAGCGGAAAATATCAGCCGCGAAGTGTCGTCGGAGATCGGCAACTCAGCGCTCAGGTCTTCCGGCGCGGTCACCTCCTCCATGCCTGTGATGCGAAGGTCGTCGGTGAGGTACTTCATGTTGCTGTCTTTCGCCGTACTGGAAAATACATCGATAAGTGTACAATGCCCGACAGTAACGGGGAGCGGAATTGTTGACTAACATGGGGCAAACTGAACCGATTCGACGCAGAATGCTCGCAGACATGGGTATCGAAGTCTGGCTGTTGCGCGAGCCTCCGGTTCCCAGCCAGCCAGAGCTCGCTTCTGACACATCCTCAGCCGATGTTGTTCAAAGTCCGCCCCCAGGCCCGGAAGCTGCCATTGAAGCGCTAACCGTGACCTGCCTTGTCAGTGATTCGGCAATGATGCTGGTCGACGGCGTGGGGCCGGGAGTCAGCAGGCGTCTGTGCCGCGATCTGCTCGTGAGCGTCACTGGCCAGTGGCGCCTGAGTCCACGCGAGATAACGTTCGCCTGGCCGGCGGGCGGCTCGCAATCCGACTGCTGGCGTGCATTCAAAGCGTTCGCCGAGAAACAACTGAGCGAGCAGGATGTGGCGGTGGTTATGTGTAGCGAAGCTTTGCTGGAGCGACTCCCCGAGCTGGATGTGGGGTGTAAGCTGCTGGCGCTGCCCGGGTTGTCTGAGTTTGGAGCAGCCGCCAAGCGAACGATCTGGCACAGGATGCAAACACTGAGCCCATGATCCACAAACGGCTGATGCAGCGGGAGGACCTCGAGCAGGTTGTAGCCAACGAGTTGCTCAGCTACGCTTTCCCCTGGACGCACGGTATTTTTGAAAATTGCTTAACCGCCAGGCACGAGTGTTGGGTTGCCTGTCTGGAGGAGAATCTCGTCGGCCATGGCGTTATATCTGTGGGGGGCGGTGAAGGCCATCTACTGAATCTATGCGTGCGTAGAGATCTGCAGGGAAACGGCTACGGCCGTCAGTTGGCGCTGCACATGATGAATCGTGCCCACGTGCGCGGGGCTTCAGCGCTATTCCTTGAAGTAAGGCCGTCGAACATGGTGGCTGGAAACCTCTACGAGTCGCTCGGTTTCAGGGAAGTGGGGAAGCGCAAAAACTACTATCCCTCTCATGTTGGCCATGAGGATGCTCGGGTCCTTGCCTTGAATCTGGACGAGTACTACCTCGAATCCGGCGCTGACGCTGACGAACAGGTATAATTCGCGGCTTTTTTTGAGTGCGACGCATGCAGGCCGGCGTTTCTGAGACAGGTGGGCTGAGTCCCATCGAACAACGCGCGACATTCGCGATCATCTCGCATCCTGATGCGGGTAAGACGACGATTACCGAAAAAATGCTGTTGCTTGGTGACGCAATTCAGCGGGCCGGCACTGTCAAAGCACGCAAATCCGATCGTCACGCCACGTCGGACTGGATGACCATCGAAAAAGAGCGTGGAATTTCAGTTACCACGTCGGTGATGCAGTTTCCCTATCGAGACCGGGTGGTCAATCTTCTCGATACGCCGGGCCACGAGGATTTTTCCGAGGACACCTATCGTACGTTGACGGCCGTGGACTCGGCGCTCATGGTGATTGATGGCGCACGCGGGGTTGAGCCGCGCACGATCAAATTGATGGAGGTGTGTCGGCTGCGAGATACGCCCATTGTTACCTTCATTAATAAGCTGGATCGTGAGATGCGCGATCTCGTCGAAGTAATGGACGAGATCGAGGACATTCTTCAGATTCAGTGTGCTCCGATGACCTGGCCACTCGGCATGGGTAGAAACTTCAAAGGCATTTATGATCTCTACAACGATCGCCTGATCTGTTTTGAGTCGGGCCACGGTCATCACGTTTTCGACTATGCGACGGTTCAGGGTCTGAGCAGCGACGCGGCCGAAAAACTGCTCGGCCTCGACTATCGTGACGTGGCCGACGAGATAGAACTGATACGGGGCGCCAGCCACCGCTTCGACCAGGCGGATTACCTGGGAGCCACGTTGACGCCCGTATACTTTGGCACAGCACTGGGCAACTTCGGCGTCAAGGAGATGCTGGATGGATTTGTCTCATGCGCTCCGCCGCCACAACCGCGAGCGACCCAGGATCGCAACGTCGCTCCTGGCGAGGATCGATTCAGCGGATTCGTTTTCAAGATCCAGGCCAATATGGATCCCCGGCACCGTGATCGCATTGCGTTTCTGCGTGTGTGCTCCAGACGTTATCGCCAGGGCATGCGCATGCGCCACGTTCGTTTGGGAAAGGACATCAAGGTGTCCGACGCGGTTACGTTTCTGGCCGGTGATCGAACCCAGACGCTGGAAGCGTATCCTGGAGACATTATCGGAATGCACAATCACGGGACGATCCAGATTGGCGATTCGTTTACCGAAGGCGAGTCGGTCAAGTTTACGGGTATTCCCAATTTCGCTCCGGAGTTGTTTCGTCGGGTACGGGTGCGCGATCCGCTGAAGAGCAAACAGCTGGAAAAAGGCCTGGATCAGCTTGCCGAGGAAGGCGCCAGTCAGGTTTTTAAACCTCGGGCGCGCAATGAGTTGATCGTGGGTGCAGTTGGGACATTGCAGTTCGATCTGGTCGCGTACCGGTTGCGTGACGAATACGGCGCCGATTGCGTGTACGACGAAAGCAATATTTTCACCGCGCGCTGGGTCCAGGCTGATGATGAAAAGATGCTTGCAGAATTTTCCTCCAGACATCACGAGCAGCTTGCGTTGGACGGTGGTGGACACCTCACGTATCTGGCGCCGACGCGGGCGAACTTGCAGTTGGTCGAGGAGCGCTGGCCCGACATCACCTTTCTGAAGACTCGGGAACACTGATCACCTGCGGGAAAGTTCCTGACGCTTTGTACTAGACTAAGAAAGACTGAGGGTTGCTGTACAAATTGAGGCGTTTAACCGGACGGGGACAAAATGGGTTCGATTCTGGTCGTTGACGATGACATCCAGATTCTAGACGTGATGAGCGAGATGCTCCGGCTCGAAGGCCATCAGGTGGCCGTCGCGGAGAATGGCGTTCGTGCGGTAGAGCAGGTTCGCGCGGAGGTCTTCGACCTGGTGATCACCGATTTGATCATGCCCGAGAAGGAAGGCCTGGAAACCATCGCCGACATTCGCAAGTACCGCGGGGATCTCCCCATTATCGCGATATCCGGTGGCGGTCGGGTCGGTCCCACCGACTATCTGGCGACCGCCCGCTTTATTGGGGCTGATGCCACCCTGGCTAAACCCTTTGGTCGCGAGGAACTGATATCTACCGTCTCTGAGTTGCTGGCCGATTGACGTGCACGACGCTCTGCTGGACGACGTTCGCCGTTTCAGCAACGATCCTGAAGCCGACGAGTTAGCCGCTGCCCTGCTGGTAAATCGGGTACTTGATGACAATCTGGATCCCCATGCGCTCAAACACCGGGTGCAATGTCTTGTCGATGACTGTTCGAATGCCGAGCAGCCCTGGTTGTATCTGGCGGAGCTTGGTTTTGCCGGCAACCAGTCGAGCTACGACTCGGTAGACTACAGCCGCCTGGATTGGCTCTTAGAGCAACGCCGAGGCATCCCCATCAGCCTCGGGGTGTTGCTGATTCACGTGGCACGAGGCCTGGGTTTATCTGCCATCGGCATCAATTTTCCGGGCCATTTCCTGGTTCGCGTCGGGGCACGGCTGGTGGATCCGTTTCGTATGGTCGAAACTAGCGAGCAGGAGTGCCTCGCGGATCTAGGCGCGGGGGTCGGATTGGCAGCCACCTCTGATCTGTTTCGCGAGGCTTCGCCGCTAACGGTGCTCCTCAGAATGCTCAACA